>NZ_JBAIYW010000456.1:0-2523 GCF_036763055.1 Desulfovibrio sp. 1214_IL3152
GGCATGCTGCCAACGCCGGAGCCGCGCAGGCCTGTGCAGCTGCGTCGGCCACGGCCGCGGGCGTGTTATTGCGAATATGTCTTTGACATACGCCGGTTTCGACCTATATAATAATTCGCCCCTTTTTGGGTAAAGGATTGGCGCGCTCCCGGCACAGGCCGCAGGTGCAACAGTCCGCATGAGGCGATGTCGGCGCGGTTTGCCATAACGTGTCCGGCGCAACAGTTCAGGGATATTCTTACAATGGTTTTGCCATGATTGCCATGTCCGACCTTTTTCGCGTCAGCCTCCGTCAGGTTGTACGCCAGCGCGGCTTCGGGGTGATATTGTCCATCGCCCTGGGCATCACGGCCTTTATTGTTCTGGCCGTGCTCGGGCGCGAAATCCGCTACAAAGTCGGGCAAGATATGGTGCTTATGGGAGGGGTTAACGTCATCCGCGTGTATATGGATGACGCCCAGTATCCCGGCCAGCCCATGCGCGGGTTTTACCCCGAAACCGTGGAATCCCTGAGCCATCTGCCCGGGGTGTACATGGTGAGCCAGAATATCCGCGAAGGAAAAAGCTTTCCCTTGCGCGGCGCTGGCGAACGCACTCTCAACGTGGGCTTTATCGGCGTTGACCAGTATTTTTCAGACGTGTTTTCTCTGAATCTGGTTGCCGGGCGGCTCATGGATGCCGATGACGTGACCGGTCACAAGCGTGTTTGCATGCTTGGCCGCGAAGCCGCGCAGGACTTGTACGGAGACGCGCCCTCGGCTGTGGGCAAGCTGCTTTTTTTGCAGCAGGATGTTTTTGAAGTGGTGGGTGTGGTCAGCGGCGTTATGCTCGGCAGTTGGTCACAGGGCGGTTTTTTGCCCTATACCACCATGATCGACCGAAATTGGGCGGGCGACAAGGTGACGCGCCTTTTTGTGCGCGCCATCGGCTGGCAGGACGTGCCGCCGCTGGTCAAGAGAATTCCTGAGGTTGTGCGTGAATTCCAGTCCGCGCCCTACCTTGTGGTCCACACGCAGGATGACCAGCTGGCGCGTATTCAGGATACCTTTCTGTGGGTCGAAGTGCTGCTTTGGCTCGGCATCGCCGCGTCACTCATGCTCGGCGGCTTCGGCATCTGGTACGGCACGTTTGCCGCAGTGCGCGCCCGCACCCGCGAGGTGGGCCTGAAGAAAGCCATGGGCGGTTCCGATACGGACATTCTGGCCCAGTTTCTTGCCGAGGCTTTGTGCAAATCTGTGGCTGGCGGTGTTTTGGGTATTGCCGTGGGTATTGCGCTGGTGGAAGGCGGCTCTTGGTCGCTGGGTACGGGTATTTCGTATTCCCTGCTTTTGGCCAGCAGCCTGGGCAGCATTGTTTTTTCCGCAGTCATCGGCGTGGCCGGGGGCCTGTATCCGGCCATCCAGGCCAGTCGTATGGACGTGGTCACGGCTTTGCGCTTTGAGTAAAAATAGCTGGCGGCCCAGACCAGACCGCTCAGGCGGCGTCCCGGGCCGTTTATGGACAGGGTGATTCATGGCTCCTGTTATTGTCGCCAAAGATCTGTATAAGTGCTACGCTGGTTTTTCGCCGGTGTTGCGCGGCGTGAATATTGAGGTGGAGCCGGGCGAGATGGTTGCCATTATGGGACCGTCAGGTTGCGGCAAATCCACCATGCTGCATGTGCTCGGCATGCTGCATGCGCCCGATTCCGGCTTTCTGGAAATTCTCGGCAAAGATGTACTGCGCCTGGACAGAGAGCAGACCGCAGCCTTCAGGCGCGGAACCATGGGCTTTGTCATGCAGTCGAGCAATCTTTTTGACCACTCCACAGTGTTTGAAAACGTTGAATTTCCGCTTATTTATGAGCGCGTTCCCCCGCAGGAACGATGGGAAAGGGTTATCCGCGCTCTGGAACTGGTGCGTCTTTCGGCCAGGGTTCACTACCGCAGCAACCGCCTCTCCGGCGGCGAGCAGCAGCGCGCAGCCATTGCGCGCGCCATGGTGAACAACCCCCGCATACTGCTTGCCGACGAGCCTACGGGCGCTCTGGATGCCAAGACCAGCCGCCTTATCATGGATAATTTTCGCAATCTTTGCCATACGGGCGGCGTAGCCATGGTCATGGTGACCCACGACCCCAAGATGGCGGAGTTTTGCGACAGTGTGTATACGCTTGAAGACGGCATCTTGCATTGCCGCAAGCGTGAAGTGCCGCGTATTTCCTCTGAGGAGACCTACAATCTGCTGGCCGGTCCCAGACCGGTGGTGCGCGGCGCGCTGGTGGCGGAACGCTTTCCCGAGGCTTCCGGCCAGTGCCTTATGACCGAAGCGCACCACATGCACGCTTCAGGGCTGCTTTCGCGCATTTATGCTATCCGAGACAACGGCTTGCTGGGCAGTCCCGAGGGCTATGCCTTGCCGCTGGCTGTGCGCCGTATCGGCGCATGGCGCATGCTCGGCGCGTATCTGGACATGTTCCGGCATATGCGCGGAGCTTCAGCCAATCTCTGGGGGCTTTGGCGCGTTTTGCCGGGGCGGGGGCGC
>NZ_JBAIYW010000007.1:0-2503 GCF_036763055.1 Desulfovibrio sp. 1214_IL3152
GCGGGCGCTTTCAGCGGCCCTGCGGGCATCCTCGGCCTCCAGCATGGCCTGGCGGGCCTTTTCCGACTCTTCGCGGGCCGCTTGCGTCAGTGTCTCAGCCTTGCTTATGCCTTCCAGCAGCGAAGCGATCATTTTTTTCAAGGCTGTGCTAAGCACCTTCATTTCACCGCCAAAACGGCTGTCTTCAATGTTCTGCTCCAGCTTGCCCCCGGCGATGATTTCGGCGGTTTCCGCCAGATAGTTCACCGGACGCAACGCGCCGCGAATGACGAGATAGCTTATGCCAAGCAGCACCAGCAGGGTTATGGCCGAAATAATGACCGTTATCCGACTGATATCCCTGGCCTCCGCCAGCACCTCGCTCTGCGGTACCGTGACGCTGAGATACCAGTGCTGGCTGCCGCCCCTGAAATCAACGGGATAAAAATAGCGCAGCAACACGCCCCGGGCGTCGTCCACATCTTCCGAATACGGTTTTCCGGCGGCAAAGGCCTCCAGGGCCGCGTCCTTTCTTTTGAGGCCGCCAAGATCAAAAAGGCTTTTGCCGATCAGGGCTTCTTCGCGATGCGCCAGAACATCACCCTTTTCGCTCACAAGCGAAGCATAACCGCTGCCGTAAAGGCTGATGGCCGCGACCATCTGCTGCAGCCGGGCAAGAGAGATATCCACCAGCACCACACCAAGCAGGTCATTGCCGTTCAGTATGGGACAGGCCACCGTGGACATGAGCACGTCCTTGCCGTTGACCTTGAAGGGGATGGGATCAGAAACATAGGTCTGCCGGGTTTGCCGGGGAATGACATAGTACGGCTGGCCGACCTGCTCGCCCAGTTCCACCAGTTCGGCCCCTCTGGAAAGGTAGGGCATGAAGCGGCCCTTGTCGTCACTGCCCGGCGCGCCCGCGTACAGCAGGTCGCGCTTGTCAAAGGCATTTGGTTCCCAGATGATGCCCACCCCGAAGATGTCGGCATTGCCCATAAGCATGCCGCTGATCATGGCAATCACGCCCTGCCTGGTGGGGGCCTCGTTGCGGGCCACACCCTGCCCCAGCGCGGAGGCCAGGGTTGACGCTTCATCAACAGCCATATTCAGGAAGCGGGCCACGGAATTGCCCTCGGCCCCGCCGAGAGCGGCCAGCTCGCGGCGTGCGGCATCCTCAATGGCAACGCTGCTGCGCGCCTGAATCTGCCACGTCAGCAGTCCCAGACACACCACAAGTGCAAGGGCCACAGGAATCACAATCTTGGGGGTCATGCGCAAGGATCGGTACCAAGCGAACATAAAGGCTCCATTGGTTAACGGGACACGAGAGCATGCCGGCTTTGGAAATACACCTTCGCAAAGTCAGCAAAACACTCACTTCGGCGCTTAGCCGCGCAAAAACCTGCGCTGCGCCTCTGTGGCCGACGCCTGCCTGCGCAGGCGTCAGAACACTGTAAAATACAACTGCCCTGGTTTTTTCCCGGCTGCAAGCAGCGTGTGCGGACCATGATCATATGAAGCTTTTCGGTATTTTTTTTGTGCAGCTTTAGGCAGTGTCGTCACGAGATGAATTTCCTTGGTATATCAAGGAGAACGAGCCTTTTATGCAGCGAGTGTACTCTTATGGTACTCGACCGGAATAAAAGACGAAGTTCGACGCAGAGATACCGGGAAAGGCGCTCGTGACGACACTGTCTAACGCAAAAACGACCTGTCCGTGCATGGCAAGTATGAAAGCCTTCGGCCCGGCACAAATCCTGATGATATTCTGTAATTTTTTAGGAAGGTTCACTCTGATGTATGAATAAATATAAAATTATAAATAATATTATGTGATTTTTAATTTTTAAAAACTATATTCAACATATTTCTTATTTATTAAATCTTATCTTATATAAAAACAGCGTTAAAAAAAACGAAATTAATATGTTTTCATAGCTATTGACATGAGAGTACCTAGTTATTAAAACATAGTTGATGGATTCGTCCAGTCGTGAATCACAACTTCCTACGCTGATTCACCCTTCTTTTCTCAATGTTGCATCTCTCAGCAGATGCAGAGGGTTACCTACCCCCAGAGAAGCAAGCATCACCTTGCAAACTCTCCTTCTATGCTTTCGGCATACGTGTACAAAACGTTGCCGCCATATCAATGGATCCGGTACACAACGGAGGCCCCATGCCTACTATTACCCTTTCACGCCCGGCTCAAGGCCAGGCAGTCACAGTGCTTGCGACAGGCAAAAACGCCAAGCTCGCTCTTGAATTCTCAACCGGCGATGTCAGCTTGTCGCGCGATGCAGATTCGCTGATATTTACATTTGAAGACGGCGCTGCCATCCGCATTGATGACTTCTATACCAGTTACCATGCCGCCAACATCCCTGAGTTTGAAGTGGACGGAAAGCTGGTTTCCGGCACGGAATTTTTCAGCGCCCTCGGCCCGGACCTCATCCCCGCGGCGGGTCCGGCAACAGTTGCCAGAACGGCCCGCTCCTCGGACCACGGCGCGGTTTCCGAT
>NZ_JBAIYW010000582.1:0-2497 GCF_036763055.1 Desulfovibrio sp. 1214_IL3152
GAGAAGAGTGTAGTATGATGGCTCAAGTCCAAAATCTCCTTGTGTGGCAAGTTGTTGTGGTAACTTCTTATACCACATACTGCTGAGATTTTGGACTTTTTTGTTACCCCTTAGCCGGACAGCAATGGCGTGTTTTCTCTACCCAACAACGCAGAAAAGTTTCAGTTCTTATATTCCGGCAAATTTTTTTTCACATAAAAAGCATACACCATATCATGACATGACTATTTTTTTATGCATATAAAGTTTTCATTTATATTAAAGCTCAGCATATAAAGTTTTTTAACTCATGGCAGAGAAATACCGTTTATAAAAACAGTTTTTTATATTGATAAAGACCATAAGTCAGTATTAATTATGCCGATAATACATTAAGACAATAATCATTATTACTCAAAGTCTGATGAAAAAATTAGTTATGCAATAAAATGTCTTCATATCATGTCAATGGTGCATGAAGAAACAAAACTACACTATTGTTTTTATGCACTTGCATACAAAAGGTCATCACCACACCATTGGGGGAGGAGGAAAGCAAATGAAGCTGGGAGTAAAACTTTCACTGATGTCGGCGTTCTTGCTGCTGCTCATCGCCATACTCGGCACGTTCAGCCTCGTGCAGATGTCAAAGATCAATGACGGTTCAACAGAACTGAGTCGCAACTGGCTGCCTTCAACACGGTGCGCCATGGAACTCAACATCGTCGCCTCTGACTATCGGCTTGCCGAAGCCCTGTTCATCACAACGCCTCCCATGGACGAATACCGGCAGATATATAAAAACCGCATGGAAAGCTCGCAAAAAAGCCTTTCCGCCATTACCGCGCGGTATTTACCCCTCATCGACTCACAGCAGGAGCGCCAGGCATATGAAGCCTTTTCGCGGCAATGGAAGGAATATTCAGATATCAGTTCCCGCATCATACAATTGGCCGACAGCGGCAACCGCGATGAAGCCCGGCAATTTTTCCGCGTGCAGTCCCGGGCGTGCTACGAACAGGGACGCGAATTCCTCGCGACACTGGTGCATCTCAATACCGAAGGCGGCGACACGGCCAGCAAGCAGTGCGACATCCTGTACGCCACATCAAAAAACCTGATCATCGGTCTGCTCGCGGCAGCGCTCATTTCCGGCACTCTCACGGTGGTGTTCATCATAAGAAGTACGCACAGGCAGTTGGGCAAAGACCCCGGCGAACTTAACGACATTGCCAACCGCGTCGTGCAGGGCGACTACAGTGTGGACGATGGAGGCTCCAAAGAAGGTGTATACAAGGCCATTGTAGGCATGGTCAGCGCCCTGAAGGCAAATATCGAGCGGGCGCAGGAAGAGTCGCTCCGGGCGCAGGAAGCGGCCGAAAAGGCCGGGGCAGCGCAACGTGCGGCAGAAGAAGCCCAGTCCAGAGCGGAAAGCGCCCGTCGCGAAGGGCTGCTTGATGCCGCAGCCCAGCTTGAAGGCGTAGTCAATATTATCGCCTCCGCCTCCGAACAGCTTTCAGCCCAGATCGAGCAGTCCTCTCACGGTGCGGCGCAGCAGGCCAGCCGCATTGCGGACACCGCCACCGCAGTGGAAGAAATGAACGTCACCGTGCTTGAAGTAGCCAGAAACGCCTCGTCAGGAGCGGACCTTTCCGGCGCGGCGCAACAGAAAGCCCGCGATGGCGAACAGATTACCTCCCAGTGCCAGACGGCCATCAATGAAGTGCAAAGCGACGCCATGTCCCTTAAGGCCAACATGGACCAGCTTTCCGGGCATGCGCAGGCCATCAATGAAATCATGACCGTCATTTCCGACATTGCGGATCAGACCAACCTGCTGGCTCTTAATGCGGCCATCGAAGCGGCCAGAGCCGGCGAAGCAGGACGCGGCTTTGCCGTGGTGGCCGATGAGGTACGCAAGCTGGCAGAAAAAACCATGGCCTCCACCCAGGATGTGGGCAGGGCCATCCACGCCATTCAGGAAAGTTCCCAGGACGGCGTGCGCCGTATGGATACCGCGGTGGGCAAGGTTAATCTCGCCACCGAGCTTTCCCTGCGCAGCGGCGAGGCGCTGAAAGAAATCCTCGACCTGGCCGGGCAGACAGCCGATCAGGTACGCAATATCGCCACTGCCAGCGAACAGCAGTCGGCCTCTTCAGAAGAAATTGCCCGCTCCGTGGAACACGTCAACACCATTGCCGGCGAAACAGCCCAGGCCATGGGCGAGGCCAGCAAGGCCGTTTCCGAACTGGCGGCCCAGGCGCAGGAACTGGCCAGAATAATTGAGTCTCTCAAACGGGCCTGATGCCCGTTACCAGCCTTCATGAACAAAACCGGTCCTGCCTTCACGGGGCAGGGCCGGTTTTTTCGTGCCGCAGGACGCCTCGCGTGCGAATTGCCCCCCGTCCCCATGCCGTGTATGCTGCGCCGTGCCTGCGCCATAAACCCGACACATCCAGCCCCGCACCTGACGCGGGTCACGCCGTGCCGCATTTGTGCCGGGTAAAACATCGCAGCC
>NZ_JBAIYW010000508.1:0-2497 GCF_036763055.1 Desulfovibrio sp. 1214_IL3152
CAGCACCGCCTCCAACGCCGAGGCACAGGCGGCGGCCGTAATGGAAACGGCCGCAGGCGCGGCAACCGGCAACAGATTTCCGTCTTTCAGCATCTCCACCTTCAAACGCGCCCGCCCTGTACTCAAGGTGCAGGATGGCTGCGCCCACCGCTGCACCTACTGCATTGTGCCGCTCACACGGGGCAAGCCCCGCAGCCGCCCGGTGGAAGATGTGGTGGAAGAAGCCCGCCGCCTGCTGGAATCGGGCCATGTGGAAATCATGATTTCCGGCATCAATCTGGGACAATACGGACGGGACGCGCAAACAGGAGACTTCTGGAGCCTGCTGCGCACCCTTGATGCGGCCCTGGCCCCGGAATTTTCCGGACAGGCCCGCTTTCGCATCAGCTCTCTGGAGCCGGGACAGCTTGACGCACACGCCCTGGATGTTTTGCGCCGCTGCCGCATGCTCTGCCCGCATTTGCACATATCCTTGCAGCACGGCAGCCGTAACGTCCTGAAAAGAATGGGGCGCGGACACTACAGCCCCTCCATGCTTGAAAACGCCGTCAGGGAGCTCTCAGGCCACTGGCCCGCCATGGGCCTTGGCGCGGACATGATTGCGGGTTTTCCCGGAGAAACAGAAGAGGACGTGCAGGAACTTCTCGACCTTATAACGCGTCTGCCCCTCGGTTACGCGCATGTCTTCCCGTACTCGCGGCGTCCCGGAACCGCGGCGGAGCGCTTTGAAGGGCAGATTCCCCATGCCCTCAAGCTGGAACGCGCGGCCAGGGTGCGGCAGGCTGTTTCCCTGAAGCAAAAAGAATTTCTCGCGGCGCAGATGGCCCTGCCGCGCATGCTGCTTGCTGCGGACACCTCCGGCAACATGCGGAATGGCGCGTTGCCGGGCGGTAAAAAAATCAAGGGCGTCAACGAGTATTATGCGGCCTGTTTTCTGCGTCCACGGGAAGCATCCCCGGAGGGTGGCGTTTCAGATCCGTCCCTTTCCGGGCTTTTGCCCGTGCGGCCGGTGGAGCTGTCAGACAAAGGGCTGATTGTGGAGCCATTATAGCCCCCCAGCGCAGACTTTCACGCTGGCTGCCCTGCGCATAAAATTACGGGCGCCCCGCAAAATTTTGCGGGGCGCCCGTCGTTATACCAAAGCACTTCAAGCGTTAACTGCTCCAGAGCAATTTCACTTTGAAATTGCTCTGGCGGCTGCGTGAGCAGACGCCTGCCGCAAAGATGCAAGCGCAGCTTCAGCCGTTACGACAAAGGAAGTTACGGATGCTTCAGGAGTTGTAACGCGGGAAACTACGCTTGCAGACACCATGTGTAACGAGCGGTTTGTTTCCACACAACCACTGTCGCCATTCGTAAGGCTCGCAGGCTCGCCAACGACTGCCGCGAAGACAGCAGAGCTATTTACTTGCGCGGTTAAGCATCGAAGCGAGCGTGTCTTAAACTTTGAGAATATACATTCTCAAAGTTAATCTGCTCTAGATGCTGATCTTTGCGCCGAGCAGTTTGACAAAGGCCGCAATCCACGCGGGATGCGCGGGCCAGGCCGGAGCCGTCACAAGGTTGCCGTCCACCACGGCGTTGGTGAAAGTTTCGTTGAAATCTGCCCAGGTGGCTCCTGCATCCACCACGTCGGGCTTCACTGCGGGATAGGCGGTGCAGGTACGGTTTTTCAGAACACCGGCAGAAACAAGAATCTGCGGGCCGTGGCAAACGGCGGCAATGGGCTTTCCGGCCGCATTGAATTCACGCGCTATGTCAAGAATGCGCGGATTCAGGCGCAGATATTCCGGCGCGCGACCGCCGGGTACAACCAGACCCACGTAGTCGGCAGTGTTAACCTTGTCGAAATCAAAGTTGATCACAAAATTATGGCCGCGCTTTTCCGAATAGGTCTGATCGCCCTCAAAGTCGTGAATGGCCGTGCGCACGACATCGCCGGGCTTTTTGCCGGGGCATACGGCATGCACGTCATAGCCGAGCATGAGCAGCATCTGGAAAGGCACCATCACTTCATAGTCTTCAACATAGTCACCGGTCAGTACCAGAATTTTTTTCATAATATTTCTCCTGCGGTTCCGGGCTTGCGTAAGCCGATGCCCGAAAAGCGGTTTGCGCCCGGCATGACGGCCTTATGGCGCCCTTGCCTTGAGCGTATTTATGTTTATATATGCAGGCACTGCCCAGGGCAAGTACCCTGGACGCAAGCCCAGCCCCACGCCCGGCACGAAGGCTGGGCGCGGCCTTGATGCAGCCGTCAGGGCCTAATCAAATGTTTCAGGAGTATCAGTATGCCCATGTTTGACTTTGTCTGCACCGCCTGCGGAAACAAATTTGAAGAGCTGGTTTTTGGCGACGAATCTCCGGCATGCCCCAAATGCGGCGCGGCCGCCGAAAAGCAGATGTGCGTTCCAAGTCCTCTCAAGACCGGGGCCTTCCCCTACAAGCCCGGCCCGGTACGTCCCATGGGCAAAGGCATGCCCACCTGCGGCGCGGG
>NZ_JBAIYW010000419.1:0-2480 GCF_036763055.1 Desulfovibrio sp. 1214_IL3152
ACGCGCCGTCAGGCTCACCTGATGCGGGATTTCGGGGCCACGGTGCTGTGCGCCACCCCCTCTTACGCCCTGCATCTCTGGGAAGCCGCCCACGAGTCCGGAGTGGATTTTCGCGAACTGCCGCTGCGCACAGGCATTTTTGGCGCGGAGCCGTGGTCAGAAGCCATGCGCCGCGATATTGAGGAAAAGATGGGCATGGACGCCATGAACATCTACGGCCTTTCTGAAATTATGGGGCCCGGCGTGGCTATGGAATGTGTTGAGGCAAAACACGGCATGCACCTGTGGGAAGACCACATTCTGCCGGAGATCATCGACCCCGTGACCGGCGAGCAACTGCCTCCCGGCCAGGTGGGCGAACTGGTGCTGACCACCCTCACCAAAGAGGGCATACCCATGCTGCGCTACCGCACCCGCGACCTCACAAGCCTTGACTACACCCCCTGCCGCTGCGGGCGCACACATGTGCGCATTTCGCGCCTTCAGGGCCGCAGCGACGACATGCTCATCATACGCGGTGTCAACGTCTTTCCGCAGCAGATCGAAGGCCTGCTTATGGAAAGTGACGGCCTTACGCCCAACTATCAGATCATTGTGGGTACATCCAACAATCTGGATACTCTTGAGGTGCGCGTGGAAGTCAGCGACACCCTGTTTGCCGACGAGATCCGCAAACTGCAAATGCTTGAAAACCGCCTGCAAAAAAGCATCAAGGAATTCTTGGGAGTCTCGGCCAAGGTGCGCCTGATGGAGCCGCGCTCCATCCAGCGCTCTGAAGGCAAGGCCCAACGCATCGTGGATCAGCGCGAAAAATCGTAGCGCACGCCGCATACACTTTGGGACAGAACCGAACTTCAGGCGGGCCACTACGGCCCGCCTGATTTTTGGCTGCCCTCCCCGGACCGCGGGGCAATTTCATGCCGGTTTTGCACATCAAATAGAGCATTTAACACTTGAAATGCTTGCTTACGGCAGGCAAAAGCCTGCCTGCTCGCATTTCGCGGCAAGGATTTTCAGGAAAATCCTTGCAGAGCAGTTGACTCGTTTCATTCGTAAACTGCTCTAGAGCATTTAACACTTGAAATGCTTGCTTACGGCAGGCAAAAGCCTGCCTGCTCGCATTTCGCGGCAAGGATTTTCAGGAAAATCCTTGCAGAGCAGTTGACTCGTTTCATTCGCAAACTGCTCTAGCAGAAAAAAATAAAACTTTTCGAAATTTATGGAACAAAGCTTGACACTCAGGCCTAATCCACGTAAAAGCATACCTCGCTGAGCGGGAGTAACTCAGTGGTAGAGTGCAACCTTGCCAAGGTTGAAGTCGCGGGTTCAAATCCCGTCTCCCGCTCCACTTTTTTGCTGGCGGCATAGCCAAGTGGTAAGGCAGAGGTCTGCAAAACCTCCATCTCCAGTTCAAATCTGGATGCCGCCTCCAAAAAATTTTCACGCTTCGCCGTTTCGCAGACCACGCGGGAGTAACTCAGTGGTAGAGTGCAACCTTGCCAAGGTTGAAGTCGCGGGTTCAAATCCCGTCTCCCGCTCCACTTTTGCGGGAATAACTCAACGGTAGAGTGTCAGCTTCCCAAGCTGAAGGTTGCGGGTTCAAATCCCGTTTCCCGCTCCAGAGAAAGAACACGCCCTTACGGCTATGCCGCAAGGGCTTTTTTTGTTGCCTGCTTAAAAGCCCTGTGCCCCATGCTGAATAATTCTGGCAGCAGAATGCTCCAGACAACAAGGATGCCGGTCAACCTGGGTTGACCGGCATCCGGCATTCGGCACACTTGCCGCATGTCATGCAAAATTACTTTTTGGCAGCCTTGGCGGCCTCGGCGGCTTCACGCGCGGCGGGGCTCATGTGGCAAGGACGGCAGCCCTTGAACTGCGGGAACTTGCCCGGATTCTCAGCAGCAAGCTTTTTGTGGCAGCCAAGGCACGAACGGTCGCCATTCTTGGAGTGGAATGCCATAAACATGCTCATGGGATCGCGTTCACGCGCGCCGGGCGTGGCGTGACACTCGGTACAGGCCACATAGCGGCCATCGCTGCCTTCTTCGTGGTGGCAATGGAAGCAGGAAATACCCTTGTGCGCGGTGTGGGGAAACATGACGTTCATGCGTTTGGAGCCGGAAGCTTCAATTTCAATAGGTTCTTTGATAACTTGCGACATCTCCTTGACGCTGCGGGCCTGTGCGCCGCCGGCCCACAGAAACATCAGGGCAAAAAGAGTGAAGACCAGGGTTTTCATGAACAAGCTCCTCCTGAGGTAGTAAATCTTCGGAAACCCTGAGTAATGATCATTTTTGTCCTCTGCCCGCATCAGTCCTCCTGCAGAAACCTCATGCATGTGTGATGCACTTGACTCCGCCCGGACTTCGTCAGCTCTGGCAAAGAGCAAAAATCCTCACTACTCCGATGGTTACCTTGGTGTCTCTGCGCATGCCGAACCGTCCGGCCAGCCTGGCCGCTGACGCTTCCGTCAGCCC
>NZ_JBAIYW010000620.1:0-2480 GCF_036763055.1 Desulfovibrio sp. 1214_IL3152
GCTTGCGCTGCAAAATCCGGGGCAGGCGAGCCTTTTCCCACAAGCGGGCTGCCTTTTCCTGCGGCAGGGCTTACGGTTCCCGCAAGCGGGCTTACGCTGGCGGCCTGCCGCATACGCCGGGGCGCGCGCCATCAGATACGCGCGCATGCGGCGGGATTGGGGCATGCTCTGTGGGGAGACAGCCTGTATGGGGGGGCGGGAGAGTATGGCGGCCCAGACGGCTCTCTTTCCCCGGTGCTGTCCGGCGGACACCCGGCAGCAGGCAATACGGCGTGGCGTCCCGCTTTTTGTTCGCTGCCTCATGCCGCTGGATTTTTTTTGCATCACGGGGGACTGCGCCTGCCCGGTGCGGCAGTGACGGATGATCCGCCCTGGCCTTTGCCCGACACCCTCATGCAACTGGTGCGGGTCTGGCTGGCCGGAGTTTTACCCGGTGGAGCGCCTTGGCTACAGGGACGTTGAGTGCTCGAACAGTATTTTTTATATAAAAATAACATCTATAATATGTTGAAATTAAAAGCGATATATTTATAGGAAATAAAAGTTTTATTTGTCCGGTGCAGGAAGTCTTGGCACATCTTCCCTGTGAGTATACATTTGGCGGGTAGAAAGACGGCGGCCCGATGGACGGGCGATCGCCGGAACGTCAACCGGTATGGCGCGTGGAAAAGTACCATGTGAGCTGATACCGACCCAAGGAGCGAGGATGTTCCCTGCGTTGTTGCCCAAGTCCGCACCGTTTTTTGCCATGCTGGAGGAGCAGAACGGCCTTCTGCGCCGCATGGCGGGCCTGCTGGTTGAGATGCTTGAAGACGTGGCCAATATGGACCGCGTGCATAAAGAAATAGCTTTTCTTGAGGAAGCGGCTGACGTTCTGCACAGCCAGATAATCCGGGACCTGTCGCAAACCTTCATCACTCCCATTGATCGTGAGGACATCCTGCGCATCAATCAGGAGCAGGAAGAATGCATGGACTGTCTGCACAGTCTCAGCACCCGTCTGCATATTTTTGAGTTTACCGGCATACGTTTTCCCGCTCTGCAAATGGGCCGCACCATCAGCGCCATGCTGGACCTGAGCCGCCTTATGCTTGAAGGGCTGGCGCACCGGCGCGATTGTCATAAAACCCGCGCTTTCCGTAACTTGCGGGGCGAGTGCGACATGCTGCTGGCCGTGGGGCTGGCGGAACTGCTTGATGAGCAGCAGGAGATCACCGTGCCGCAGATCATGCGGACGCTCAAATGGAGTCAGGCGTATGAGCGCATGAGCATCCTGCTTGAGCAGGTCAATGCGCTGGCGGAAACCATCGAGGAAGCGGTGCTGAAAAATGTTTGATATTCCCGTGCTGCTGGCGCTCATCGTGCTGGTGGCCCTGATATTCGATTTTACCAACGGCGCGCACGACTGCGCCAACGCCATTGCCACGGTGGTATCCACCAAGGTGGTCACACCGCGTTTTGCCGTGGGGGCTGCGGCCCTGTTGAATCTTGGCGGCGCGTTGCTTGGTACCGAGGTTGCCAAGACACTGGGCAGCGGCATCGTGCTGCCCCACGTGGTGGAGGGCAGTCATGTGCTTGTGCTGGCCGCTCTGGTAGGGGCCATCAGCTGGAACTGCATAACCTGGTATTTCGGCATTCCCTCTTCCTCTTCCCACGCCCTTATCGGCGGGCTGATCGGCGCGGCAGTGGCCGATGCCGGCTTTGGCGCGCTCAATGGCGGCGGCATTGTGGACAAGGTGCTCATTCCGCTGGTGGCCTCGCCTCTGGCTGGTTTTCTGGTGGGCTACCTGATCATGTGGATTATTTTCTGGAGTTGCGCCCGCATGCACCGGCGCACGGTCAACGGCGTTTTTCGGCGGCTGCAGCTTGTGTCCGCCGCCTTTATGGCGACCAGCCACGGGCTTAACGACGCCCAGAAAACCATGGGCATCATTACCCTGGCCCTGCTCATTTTCGGCAAGATTGACGCTGTGGAAGTGCCGTTGTGGGTCAAGCTGTCCTGCGCCGGGGCCATGGCTCTGGGAACCGCCGTGGGCGGCTGGAAAATCGTGAAAACCATGGGTCATCGCATTTTCAAGCTGGAGCCGGTACACGGCTTTGCGGCTGAAACATCGGCGGCGATGGTTATTACGGGGGCCTCCATGCTGGGCGCTCCCGTGAGCACCACCCACACCATCTCGGCATGCATCTTTGGCGTTGGTTCCACCAAGCGCCTTTCGGCGGTGCGCTGGAATGTGGCCGGAAGTCTTGTCACGGCCTGGGTGCTTACCCTGCCCGCCGCAGGCGGCATCGGTTTTGTCTCTTACTGGTTGCTGCATTTTATCTGGAACTAGCCCAAAAACGCGCCGACAGAAAAATTCTGCTGCGAGAGCGGCCCACGCACTGTGGGCCGCTCTCGCTTTCTTCAGCAAAATCTTGCTCGCGGGCGGAAAGGGCTTCCGGCAGGGCAGGCCAGGGCAGGCGGCAGGCACGTTGCCGCG
>NZ_JBAIYW010000164.1:0-2477 GCF_036763055.1 Desulfovibrio sp. 1214_IL3152
ATATACCCGGGGTCCTCAAGGAAGGAGAGGAACAGGTACATCATGCCAATCCGCGGCACCAGGGGCAGCACGGTGTTGTTGTGCGTGGGCGAACCGGCCAGCACTGCGCCGCAGTCGGCCAGTTCGGTCATGATGGCGCTGTGGTGATTGCTTTTGACCGACATGAGGCGGGTGGGCACGCCGTTTTCTTCCAGACCGCTGCATGCGGCATAGGCCATGGATTCAGTGGACTGCCACATGGTGTCGTAAAAAATGAGGGCGCGCTGCTGCGGCTTTTGTTCGGCCATGGTGCGGTACATGTCGATAATGCGGCGCACGGCCTTTTCACCGCGATGGATGAGGCCGTGGTCCGGGGCGATCATGTCGATGTCCAGCTGCTCCACAATGGGCAGGGTCTTGAGCACCATCGGGGAGTAGGGCAGCACGATATTGTAGTAGTATTCCTTGACGCGGCGTACATATTCGCCATCATCATCGAAATCGTCCACAAAGCGTGCGGAACTGGCGATGTTCTGCCCGAAGATGTCATTGCTGACGAGCAGCTTTTCTTCAGGAATGTATGACACCATGCTGTCGGGCCAGTGCAGCATGCGCGTTTCCTGAAATACGATGGTGCGCTTGCCTATGCTGATGCTGTCGCCGCTTTTGACGGCCTGTACGGGCCAGTCCTTGCAGGAAAAATATCCGGCCATGGACTTGAGGCCCGCCTGCGACACGAAAATTTTTTCGGGTTTGCAGCGTTCCACGATGGCTTCAAGCGCGCCGGCGTGGTCAAGTTCCATATGGTTGCAGACGATATAATCGATTTTTTCAGGCTCCAGAACCTTAGCCATGCGGCACAGAAGGGCGCCTTCGCAGCCTGAGGATACCGTGTCCATAAGGACGTTTTTTTCGTCTTTGATGAGGTAGGCATTGTAGGTGGAACCGTCCGGGGAGCGGGAATAGCCGTGAAAATCCCGGTGGTCGTAGTCTACGTAGCCTATCCAGTATATGTCTTTTTTGATTTCAACAGGTTGCATCTATATATTCTCCGAAGTGTTTGGTCTTCCCCTTTACGAAAAGCCCCGCTTTGCCGAAAGTTACGGCAAAGCGGGGAAAAATGCAGGAAAAGACCGAAGTTAGGCCGGGCTGAACTGGTCTTTGCTCACCCCGCACACGGGGCAGCACCAGTCGTCGGGCAGCTGGTCAAAGGGAACGTTATCGTGTTCGGCGGGGTCATATTCGTAGCCACAGACATTGCAAACATACTTTTGCATTGGGGAATCCTCCTTGGGAGATGGCGCGGGGCTGCCGCGCCTCTTCTGTAATGCGCCTTGCGGCGGATCTAGTTTTCAGCCTTCCAGTGCCCGTGCAGATTGCAGTATTCGCGGGCGGTCACCTTGGCGGCGTCAATGGCAAAGAAAGCCTCGGGCGCATCGCCGGGCTTGAGAAACTTGGTGTAGCTTCTGCCGTCGGCCAGCAGTTCGATCCATTCAATCCAGTGCTTTTCTTCCATGGGATGAGGCACGCTGCCCACCTTGATCAGGTAGCCGCCGTCAACTTTTTCGATAACAGGCACGTGCTTTTCCATAGCGCCGTCGGTTGCGCCCTCGACCATGTGCTTCATGGGTTCGCCACAGCACACGAGTTCGGCGCCGCCGCCGTGCAGCACTTCAACAATATTACCACAATGAGTGCATTTATAAACTTCCAGATGCTTGGGCATGGTTTCCTCACTTGCTTTTTGGCCGGCATGGGCCTTGATTTAGGTTGCCGCCGGGGCAGCCGGGCGAAAGGCCCGCACTTGCGCGGATGCCCCTGTAGCCCCGGATACCGATAATTATTGTGTAAGAAGTCCTGAGCAAAGTAAAGTCTTTTTTATGAAAAATAATAGCCATTATCAATAGTGAGCGGGCGAAGCAAGGCACAAAGCTTTTCCGGCAGAACCAAGGCGACTATGCCATCTTATTTCTGTTATGACTAGACAGTGTCGTCACGAGCGCCTTTCCCGGTATCTCTGCGTCGAACTTCGCCTTTTATTCCGGTTGAGTACCATAAGAGTACACTCCCTGCATAAAAGGCTCGTTCTCCTTGATATACCAAGGAAATTCATCTCGTGACGACGCTGTCTAGAGCAATTTAACTTTTAAATTGCTCGGACGGCTGCGTGAGCAGACGTTCGCTACGGAGGCGTAAGCGCAGTTTATCTGCGCGGTTAAACGCCGAAGTGAGCGTGCCTTAAACTTTGAGAATATACATTCTCAAAGTTAATCTGCTCTAGAGCGTTTGGCGTCTGAAATACTCTGTTTGTCTTTATTCATGCCGCCTGCGCGGCGGGGACAGGGCAATGGCATCCTGCGGTGATTTAACGGTTTTCCGTTTTTTGCGCTGCTTTTTGCTCGTGGGCGGCACCGGATACGCCGGGCGCGGGGGAGACGGCAGGGGATGACGCGGAGCTTTCCGGCATGGCCTTTGTGTGCTCAGGGGGTTCCGGCAGA
>NZ_JBAIYW010000279.1:0-2472 GCF_036763055.1 Desulfovibrio sp. 1214_IL3152
AGAAGAGTGTAGTATGATGGCTCAAGTCCAAAATCTCCTTGTGTGGCAAGTTGTTGTGGTAACTTCTTATACCACATACTGCTGAGATTTTGGACTTTTTTGTTACCCCTTAGCCGGACAGCAATGACTTATTTTTATAGCGTGCAGAATGACTTTCCTTAAGAAAGTACACTGCGCCCTCAAAATCTTTTTTAAAAATACTCAAGCCAGTGTTTTCTATTTCTTCCCACTGGCTAAAAGGCAGCACTTCAGAGTCTAGACAATCAGTCTCAGCGTACCTATGCCGTGAAATAATAGCCCTCTCCATAGTTTTTTGCATCTTTTCTCTCACTCATATCCTTCACAATAAAGTCACCTGATCTCTTCCCACAATTATTGTTGATCTACAAGTGAGACCTTGGCGCTAATTTTTAAGGAAACAAGCTGAAACCCCTTGTGGATCATGCAATTCAGGGACATGTGAGGTTGGTTCGCCTTCTATTCCTTTCGCCAATCTTCAATTTTGCTTTGGCGTCCTCAATGGATAAAAAGCATTCCTCCCGGAAATGGCCATAAAAGACTCAATGTGGGCATTATCTGTTTACAAAGACGGAGATCTCGATCGACACGTTATACTCAAAGCCCATTTGCTCAGGACCCTTAAGGTAAGTTTGTCCCGTAATACGTTGTCGCAACGGATTTTCATAGAATCCCTACGCAGAAAAGACATGCAGGGCAGGTTGGCAACGGCGTCTTCACCGCTAAGGCTTTTGCCACCTCTATAGCCTGGCTTTCCCGCGTAAAAATATCCAACACAGTGAATGCCCGCAACGCCAACCATCAAACAGCGAATCAGAAACAAAATCCTTGTCCAGCATCCGTTGCTATGTTGCGGTAAACCTACCATGATCCCGCGTGGTATGGCGCAAGTTAAGCCCTTTCCCTGTAGCCGGTGCATACTTTTATGTTCACCAGCCAGCCCTTGCGGCGGAGCAGAACATAAATACGTGATAGCATAGCGAACACGGCTGACCGCAATTTTACGAATTCGCATGCATAATGGAACCTGATGGGCGGATGAAGCTGGGTTGTTGCAGTAGGGCGCAAGAAGCCCTCCGTACTCTCACTCCGTAACTGTCCCGCAAGTGCGTTATCAATTCCCGCCTCAGAGCATGCCTCAAAGCTTTTTTGACTGGCACATCCAAGGCGTTATCAAGGCTCAGGTCTGCGGTCATGCGCTTGAGTCGAAAGCGTCCTCTTCCAATTGCCTGAGTCGGCGTAATTCGTGGGACACAGCCCACCCGCCTTTTCGTTCACGGTGGGAGGTATGCTGGAACACCCATTTTCGGCAAACCTCGTCAATCTGTATACTCAATTCTTGTTGCGCAAGGCAAGGAGATGAATTTACTTTCCTTTATGGCAAATTCCGTTTGTGGCGTCATAGTCGGTTTCGCCGATCTCTCGCCTTTTAACTGATATGGTTTGTTGGGGGCATTTCATTCGGCCTCACCCCGCGTCACTTTTAATTTGGGGAGAGATTGGGGAGAGATTTTTTAAACATAAAAAAACCCTTACGGTGTTTTACCGTAAGGGTTTGATTTCTTGTGGCGCGCTCGAAGAGATTCGAACTCCTGACCTACAGGTTCGTAGCCTGTTGCTCTATCCAGCTGAGCTACGAGCGCGTAACAAGGGGAAACTATATCAAGTCGCAGTGGCGGTCAAGCTTTTTTTCAAAATATTTTTTGAAAATCTGCGAACTTAGTTGAAATTTTCAATCAGCATGCACTTAGAAAAGCGCTCTGCGGTCGCGCCAGCGCGCCGCACTCAGGCACCAGAACTTTTGGGCAGATCAAGCCGCCCCACTCGTCTGGCCGCCCAAAAAGCGGCCACTGAAAACTACTGGGCTTCGATGCTGTTGACAGCACGGGCCAGACGCGAAATTTTACGCGCGGCCTTCTTCCAGTGCATGGCGCCCTTTCCGGCGGCCTTGGAAAGCACAGAAGTGGCGGCCACCAGAGCTTCACCGGCCTGAGCCTTGTCGCTGCCAGTAATGGCGGCGCGCACCTGCTTGATGGCGTTTTTGACGCGCGTACGCACGGCGCGGTTGCGACCGGCTCTTTCTACGCTCTGCCTGTGACGCTTGATGGCTGACTTATGGTTTGCCACGGTAATCCTCCACTATGTTGGGCTTGCACCGGCAAGCCATGAGTCTGAAATATGTAGCGCTATCGCGAAGACGGGTTGTTAGCATAGGGCCTTATGGCTGTCAAGTAAACGCGCCGTTTTTTCCAAGATACTTGTTTTGTTGCCGCAAAGGGTTGAGCCACACCCGCTTTCAGAACTGCCTGTCACAGCGGGAAGCCCCGGCCTTTTACGCCGTGTCGCGTACCGTTTTCACTGCTTGGGGCCGCCGTCTGGCATACGCGGCGCGACGGCAAAAACAAGTCCTGCCGCGCCGCGTGGGCAAACCTACATCTGCAGGGCCGCAAAGTC
>NZ_JBAIYW010000288.1:0-2459 GCF_036763055.1 Desulfovibrio sp. 1214_IL3152
TTCGCCGCCCTGCTCCACGCCGCGTGAGCCGCCGCCCTCGTCCATGCCATGCGACACAAACGTGAGCACGTCCAGCCGCTCCACCCCCTGCTTGCGCAGGTAGTAGTGGGCGTAGCTTTCCTCTTCGTCCATAATGGAAATGAGCAGATCGCCCAGTTCTACAGTATCGCGCCCGGCAGCACGGATATGCCCCAGGGCGCGCTCAAGCACACGCTGCACGCCTTCTGTCTGGGCCACCTCGTGCTTGCCGGCAAAAGGAACCACTTCCAGTTCACGGTTAAAGAAATCCTCAAGCTGCTCGCGCAGCACGGCCACACTGGCCCCGCTGCCCTCAAGCAGAATACGGCCGCGCATGCTGTTTGTGAGCGCGTAAAGCACATGCTCGACAGTCAACATGTCATGGCGGCGCCGGTGCGCTTCCATAAGTGCATCACGAATGACGCTTTGAACACTCTTGCTCAGCATAGGCAATCTCAGTAAATTTTTTCCATGGTGCACTTGAGGGGGAATCCGGCGGCTCTGGCCGCCTGATGCACCCTTTTCACCTTGGTTTCAGCCACTTCATGGGTGTACACGCCACATTGGCCCACGCCCTGCTGGTGCACGTTCAGCATGATGGCGGTTGCTTCCTGCGTGGTCTTGTTAAAAATACTGCACAGAACAGCCACTACAAAGTCCATGCTGGTATAGTCGTCGTTATGCAGGAGAACCCGGTAACGATCCGGCTCCTTCAGCTTTTTTTCCACAATAACCTGGCTTTCGCCGTCATTGCGGCCCTGTTTGAAAGAGGACATTCAATGGCTCCACAGTACGGTTTTCAGCGCGATACCGGGGGGACATCGTTTTCTTCCCCCAGGCCCAGTTGCTGCCGCCAGGCTTCTCTTTGCGCTTCGCTGAACACAAAGGAGCGGCGCGCAGGCAGGTTGTTACGCTGCAGCCATTCCTGATGCAGCTGATGATAATTCTTGGTACTCATTGCCGTCTTGTCAAGCCCCAGGCGGCGCTGCACAGCCTCGATGGCTTCGGGTTCGCCTTCCAGTTCGGCCCCTTCCATAAAGGGCAGAATATCAAGCTCCACCTCCACGCCGTCCAGCACCCAGGGTTCGCGGACTTTTTCATACCGCGCCACGGCGCTGTAGCCAAGGCCTTCAAGGATATGTTTCATGGCGGACGCGTCCGACACTTCCACTTCACGCTCTTCACGCACCTTGTACTGCCCGGCCCCGGCCGGAACCGCAGCCGGAAGCTTGAGGGTCAGCACATGACGGAACCGTGTGGCCCACTCCTGACTGCGCAGGCGCAGCAGACGCCCACCGGCGACAAGGCAGCCGTCCCGCGCGTAAAAAACCGTGTTGCTTTCAAAATGCGCGCCATGACAAAGAGCACCGGCTTCGGCCAGCCTGCGGCGCAGGTCGTCCAGATTTGCATCGGGAAATTTTCGTTCCACTTCCAGCGCCATTACTCATTGTCCTCCGCTTTGGGGCGGCGATGAAAAAGCCGCTGCTGCAAGGCCGCGATGGTGGCAACGCCGCCCTTTTCCTCTCCGGGATGCACAATGGGGTCAAAGCCCAGACGTCTGGCCTGGGTAAGGCGCAGTTCCTGCGCGGCCACGGGGCGCACCTGCCCGTTCAGGTCCACCTCGCCCCACAACACGCTTTTTTCAGGCAGCGGCACGTCATAATAGGATGAAAGCACCGCAGCCACCAGAGCCAGGTCCAGCCCCGGCTCGTTGAGCTTCATGCCCCCGCCCACCTTGGCGTAAATGTCCACCTGCGCGAAATTGAGCTTGAGCCTTTTTTCAAGTACGGCCAAAAGCAGATGCAGGCGGCCCACATCAAAGCCCAGGGCAGCGCGACGCGGAATGCTCAGAAAAGTGCGGGATACAAGGGCCTGCACTTCCACCGCAAGGGGCCGCTGTCCGTCCACAGCCATAACCACGGCCGTACCCGAAAGGGACGCATCGCGCTGGCCCAGAAAAAAGGTGGAAGGGTCATCCACCACTTCCATGCCGCGCTGGCCCATGCGGAAAACAAGCAGTTCCTCATTGGGACCGAACCGGTTCTTGAACACGCGCAACAGGCGGAACATCTGCCGCCGGTCGCCTTCAAGAGAAATAACCGTGTCCACCATATGCTCCAGCAGCCTCGGCCCGGCCAGCACCCCATCCTTGGTCACATGGCCCACGAGAATGAGGGTGCAGCCCAGACGACGGCACAGCTCAAGCAAAGAGGTGGCAACGGCCCGCACCTGGCTGACATTACCGGGCAGGCCCTCGGCCTCAAGACTTGTAAGGGTCTGCACCGAGTCCACCACAAGCAGGGCCGGGTTTTGCGCATTGGCCGCCTCTACCACGTCCTCCACGCGAGACGTGGCAAGGGCCAGCAGGTTGGGATCAAGCATGCCCAGACGCTCGGCCCTGCTCTTGATCTGCGGCAGCGATTCCTCGCCGCTGGCATACA
>NZ_JBAIYW010000078.1:0-2442 GCF_036763055.1 Desulfovibrio sp. 1214_IL3152
AAGCGTCCGCTCAGGAGCTTGGGCTGATGGCGGGCAAGGCTCCCGACCAGACGGGCGACCCCCTGCTTGCCCAGACACAGCGACAGGCGGAAGCTCAGGCAGATGCCGTCCTTGTGGACAGCCACCCCTGGTGGTTCTGGCCTCTTGCCCTGCTGTTTTTCTGTTTTGTTCTCGGCGTAATCGCCGTGATGGCCGGTGTGGGGGGCGGCGTGCTTTTTGTGCCGCTGGTCAGCGGATTTTTCCCTTTCCATCTGGACTTTGTGCGCGGCGCGGGTCTGCTGGTAGCCCTGGCGGGCGCGCTGGCCGCCGGTCCGGGCCTGCTGCGCCGCAATTTCGCCAATCTGCGTCTGGCCCTGCCCGTAGCGCTTATTGCCTCGGCCTGTGCCATTGTAGGGGCCATGCTGGGTCTGGCCCTGCCCACGCACATCATCCAGACCTGCCTTGGCGGAACCATTCTTGCCATTGCCGTCTTGTTGCTGCTGTCTAAAAACTCCGTGCGCCCCGTGGTGACAAAACAGGATGCCGTGGGCCTGGCCCTTGGCATGAACGGCGTATTTCTTGAACCGAGCACCGGCGAAGTGGTGGAGTGGAAAACCCATCGCACGGTTGCCGGGCTGCTGCTGTTCATTGTTATCGGCATCATGGCGGGCATGTTCGGCCTTGGGGCCGGGTGGGCCAACGTTCCGGTGCTCAACCTGCTTATGGGCGCTCCTCTCAAGGTGAGCGTGGGTACGTCCAAGTTTCTTCTTTCCATCACAGACACTTCCGCGGCCTGGGTGTATCTCAATCAGGGCTGCGTCATCCCGCTCATGGCCATTCCGTCCATTGTGGGGCTTATGCTCGGCTCTGTGGTGGGCGTTCGCCTGCTGGCCGTGGCCAAGCCCAAGTTCATCCGTTATATGGTGATTTTTGTGCTCCTTTTTTCCGGCGCCAAAGCTCTCATGAAGGGGCTTGGCTGGTAAATTTCCTGACCGGACTGGACTTTTTGGGAGGATAGTATGAATACTGTGGATGTTAAGAACGAGATCAAGGCTTCCCCGGCGCAGGTGCGCTATGCCGACATGCTGTTTTACGGCTCGCTCATCGGCTTTGTCATGATGCTTGTGACCTACGCGCTCTACGTCTTCGGGGTGCTGGAGCCGCAGATAGCCCTGGATGAGCTGCCGCGTCTGTGGGTTCACAGCGCTGCGGACTACCGTGCGGCGGGGAATATTCCCCAGGGGTGGGGCTGGCTTGCCCTGGTGGGCAAGGGCGACATATGCAATTTTTTGGGCATAGCCTTTCTTGCCGCCCTGACGATCTTCTGTTTTGTGCAGCTTGCCTGGACTCTGGCCCGGAGCAGGCAGTGGCTTATGATGTGTATCGCCATTGCCGAGGTGCTGGTGCTGAGTCTTGCGGCTTCCGGCGTACTGGTGGCCGGAGCGCATTAGAGCGTGACGTCACGGGTGCTTCCTGTCCTCCGGCCCTTCGACCCTTAGGCCAGCCGGTCAAGTGATCACGTTGTCGCCAGCTTTTTCGGCAGCGCAACGGGAGGGCTGGGCAAGGCGGATCGGGCGTCTGCCGGAACATCTGTCAGGCCCTTCATGCTCAGTTATGTATACGTCTGGTCCCGCATATGAAGGGCTGCACCGTGAGAAAGCACGTTTGAAGCTTGCGTCCAGCGCGTAAGCCCGGAGGAAGCATGTTCGCCGCCATAAAAAACGCCTTTGCCCATCTGCTGGAAGTGCCTGAGGCCGTGTCTCCGGCCCGGTATCGCTCTCTGCGGCGGCTTATGACCATACTTATGGTGGCTGTGTCGGTTACGCCCCTGCTCCTGCTGTCCGGCATCAGCCACATGCAGTACACGAGAACTCTTGAGCGGGAGATGGAAAGCCCCCTCTACGCGCTGGCCCGCAAGTCGCAGGCGGCGCTTGAACTTTATCTGGGAGAAAGGGAGTCCACGGTAAGCTTTATCGCTCATGCATACTCCTATAAGGATCTGGCGGACGAGCGTACGCTGAACCGGGTTTTTTTGTCGCTGCGCAGCGAATTTCAGGGCTTTGTGGACATGGGGCTGGTCAATGCCGAAGGCATGCAGATTTCCTATGTGGGACCGTACAAGCTCAGGGGCGCGGACTATGCGGGCAAGCCCTGGCTGCGCGAGGCGGAAATCAAGAGCCGGTACATGAGCAACGTGTTTCTCGGCTATCGCGGCTACCCGCATATGGTCATAGCCGTTCACAGGATGGAGGAAAGCGGGCTTTCGTGGACCCTGCGCGTGGCCGTGGACACGCTGCGCTTGCAGCAGGTGCTGTTTTCCGTAGGCCCGGAGCAGGAAACCGATGTTTTTCTTGTGGACAGGGCTGGTGTGCTGCAAACGGATTCCCACCTGTACGGCAAGGCGCTGGATCCCTGTCCGCTGCCGCTGCCGCCGGCCACGGCTGAAACGCTGGTGCGCAGCGT
>NZ_JBAIYW010000611.1:0-2439 GCF_036763055.1 Desulfovibrio sp. 1214_IL3152
CCGGGGCCTGCACCTGCGGTGCGGGTGTGGAATCGGGAGCCGGCTCGTGCATCAGGGAAGGAACAAGACTGCCCAGATAAAGGCCAAGCACAAGGGCAATGACCACGCCCATCACAAACACGCCCTTGCGCACCATGCCCTGGGGCGTGGCTTCCTGCTGCTCGTCAGGTGCGGCAGACATGGCAAGGGCCTGTTCCGGGGGGCGTGCTTCGCGCGTATCCTGACTGGTGGAGAGAGACTGGGCCTGCTTCGGAGCGGACGAGTCCTTGTTTCTGCTTTTACGACGGGCCATATGGTCCTCATGGGGGCATTTTCATAGTGAACGTGCGGCTTCAACAGGAGAAAACGCCTGCCCGGCTTGGAGCCGGACATGTATGCGGCGGCAACACAGGAATGGCATGACCGCCAGTTTTCCGCCTGCGGCGCAGCCATCAGCGCGCGTCAAACGCGCTTTGCGCAACGGGTTTTCACGGCAAAAAAACGCCGGGCGGGAAAATACATGCAATGGCGACGGCCCGCACCCGCTGGCCGCGCTCTTTGCGGTAAAAGGTACAACCTGTAAAAAAAAGAGGCAAGCCCGCAGCCTCTCCACAAGCTGCGGGCTTGCCCGGAATGTATGCCCGGCCTGGGCAGGTTGCACCGGACAGCGCACCGGGGGCAGCACCGCCGCATGGCGGCCAGCCCATCTCTGGAGCAGATCAACTTTGAGAATGTACATTCTCAAAGGTAACGGCACGCTCGCTTCGGCGCTTAACCGCGCAAGTAAACAGCTCTGCTGTCTTCGCGACAGTCGCTGGCGAGCCTGCGAGCCTTACGAATGGCGACAGTGGCTGTGTGGAAACAAGCCGCTCGTTACACATGCTGCCTGCAAGCGTAGTTTCCTGCGTTACAACTCCTGAAGCATCCGTAAGCCCTTCGGGCAACGGCTGAAGCTGCGCTTGCGCCTTTGCGGCGGGCGACTGCGTGAGCAGTCGCCAGAGCAATTTTAAAATGAAATTGCTCTGGACAATACGCGCGGCGATTAGCCAGTGTCGTCACGAGATGAATTTCCTTGGTATATCAAGGAGAACGAGCCTTTTATGCAGGGAGTGTACTCTTATGGTACTCGACCGGAATAAAAGGCGAAGTTCGACGCAGAGATACCGGGAAAGGCGCTCGTGACGACACTGTCTAGCGCGTTTTCGCGGGTGCGGCTGCCTTGCCCTTCGCCTGATCTGCGGGTGCGGCCTTATCCGGCGTGTCCGACTTGCCGGTCTGGCCCGGCTGACCGGGAAGCGGAGTTTTTTCCAGCTCCAGCATAATGGCTTTTTTCAATTCTTCAGGCGCGTTGGCATCATGCAGCCCTGCGCTCAGATGTTCCACACCCTTGGCGGGATTGTCGAGATAATGAATGTAAAGCACGCCAAGGCTGTAGCGCACTGAAGCCTCATCCTTGATAGCCAGAACTTTTTCAAGGGCCTCGGCGGCTTCCTTGTTGCGGCCCTGGTTGTGCATGATGACGCCCAGCAGATACAGCGGTTTGGAGTTACCCATATCAAGCGTTACGGCCCGCTGGGCAAAAGTTTCTGCGGCTTCCCAGTTTTGCGCGCCAATGAGGTGCTCCACAAGGTGAATCATGGCTGTACCGTCATTGGGGTTTTCCGCCACCTGACGCATGAGCTGGCCTATCTGCTGCGCCGCATTGTCCTGAGCGGCCACGGCACGGGGCTGCCGCTGCTCCGTAAGCCCTGGGCTTTCAAAGCGTTCCTTGAGCGATACGGCCAGCATGAGCACCAGGCCCAGGCCCAGCAGAATAATGAGCGCGCGGGATGAAGTGTTGCGCTTTGAACTATCAGTCATTGTTGAGCATCTCCCATTGGGCCAGGCGTGCTGCAAGGGACCGTTGGCGCGCGCCCATAAAGGCCAGGTAAGCGCCAAGGCCGATCCATACGGCGGCATTAGCCATGATTATCCAGGTCAGGGTATCCATATGTCCTCCGGGAATGGCCTCACGGCCCTGCGGACCGGCGGCGCATGACGGCGCGGGCCGTGCGTTACAGTCCTTCCGGCGTAAACCGGCTCTGCTGCAGCCTGTCCATACGGGCGGCCAGATCAAGCTGGCGCTTGCGCAGCCACACCAGACCCGCCCACAAAAAACCGAACGAAAGCACGCAGGCCATGACGGTAAGGCGCATCTCCGGCTCAAGGCCGCCTTCCTTGCTGGCAAAAACAGAAGGATGGATGGAGCGCCAGATACGCGCGGACAGAAAAACCAGCGGCACATCAAGAAAAGCCACCACGCCCACCACGGCGCAGACCGTATTGCGGCGCTGCGGCGGCAGATCCAGCCCGCGCAGCACCAGATAGCCCGCATAAACGAACCACATGATCAGCGTTGTCGTGAGTCTTGGGTCCCACGTCCACCAGACGCCCCAGGAGCGGCGCGCCCAAAGCATGCCC
>NZ_JBAIYW010000142.1:0-2425 GCF_036763055.1 Desulfovibrio sp. 1214_IL3152
GCCTCGCGGCCCGGTTCAGACTGGCGGGCCGCCGATGTGGACGACCTGCTCACCTGCGTCATGATCGGCATCATTCTGGGCGGGCGCCTGGGCTATGTGCTGTTTTATGATCTGCCCGTTTACATCTCGGACCCGATGGAGATCCTGCGCATCTGGAACGGCGGCATGTCCTTTCACGGGGGACTGCTTGGCGTACTTGGCGCGTTCTGGTACTTTGCCCGCACGCGGCATCGTTCTTTTCTGGACATTTCGGACTTTGTGGCCCCGCTGGTTCCCCAAGGCCTCTTTTTCGGACGCCTTGGCAACTACATCAACGGCGAACTGTGGGGCAAGGTGACGGATGGTCCCTGGGGAGTGGTCTTTCCCGGCGCCGGTTCCCTGCCGCGCCACCCAAGCCAGCTTTACGAAGCGCTGCTGGAAGGGCTGGTTCTTTTTGCCCTGGTGTGGATATATTCGCTGAAACCTCGCAAACGCGGGGCTGTTTCCGGGCTGTTTGCCCTTGGCTATGGCCTGTTCCGCTTTGTGGTTGAATTTGTGCGCGTTCCCGATGCCCAGCTTGGTTACCTTGCTTTCGGCTGGCTCACCATGGGCCAGGTGCTCTGCATTCCGCTCATGGCTGTCGGCCTGTGGCTGCTCTGCCGACAGGCCCCTATCATGCAACAGGGCATGCATGTGGTTGTGGAACGGCCCGGATCAAAAAATTCGGGCGGCCACAGCAATAAAAAACGCAAGCAGAAAAAATAGCAGCGCGCAAAACTGAAACGCATCCGGTTCATGCAACGCCGGATGCCGGTCACGCGGTCGCGCTCACAGCACACACCGGGCAGCATCACCGCATATCCGGGCGGCGGGCTTGTCTGCGCAGGGCTGCCGTCTGTCCGTGTTGGCGTCAATGGCCGCGCAGTTGACACCAGCCCGCTTTTTTGTGAAGCTGACCGCCGTTTATCCTAATCATTTTTTATGGAGATCACATGGCTAAAGAAGGTTCCATTGAAGTTGACGGCGTAGTGCAGGAAGCCCTGCCCAACGCCATGTTCCGCGTGGAGCTGGAAAACGGTCACGAAGTACTGGCCCATATTTCCGGCAAAATGCGCAAATTCTACATCCGCATCCTGCCCGGCGACCGCGTAAAGGTTGAACTTTCCCCTTACGACCTGACCCGCGGGCGCATCACCTACCGCATGAAGTAGCAGCGGGCGCGGCGGCTTTTCTGTAGCCACGCTGTGGCCGAACCGCCCCTGGCCGCGCCCCCTCTTCTCTTTTCGCAGCCCGGCTGCGTCTTCCTTCCGTCACGAAAGCCCCATCCAGGCAAGCGCGCCCACGCACAGCAAGGCCCACAAACCGGCCACAACGTCGTCAATCATGATGCCGTAACCGGCGGGCAGCCAGTTTTCCGATGCCTTGACCGGCCAGGGCTTGGCGATATCAAAAATTCGAAAAGCCACAAAAGCCGCCAGCACCATGAAAAAGCTCGGATCGGGGAAAGGCAGCAGCACCAGCCACACCCCCACCAGTTCGTCAATGACGACTTCACCGGGATCTTTGCGGTCCAGCAGCTTTTCCGCCCGCGTGGCAGCCACGGCCCCCAGAAAAAAGAGCGCCAGCAGCAACCCCGCCCGCAGCCAGAGATTCAGGGGCAAGAAAATGTAGGGAGCCAACAGGCAGGCCATGGCCGTTCCCCAGGTGCCGGGAGCCTTGGGGTCCAGACCGGCTACACCCAGGCGGCAAAAATACAAAACCAACTGGTCTTTCAGGGGCATTGTTTCTCCAGGCAGGTTGCACCGCGCAACGCGGCAAAAGCCGTCAGCAAACGGCGGACAAGTCACATGCAGCCGGAACTCGGGTAGCCCGGTTCCGGCACTACGAACATCTCTCGCGCACATATTCTAGCCACTTTATGCCCACAGGACCAGAATGAAAATACGCGCAACTCTCTTAAAAACATGCACCGCGCACACTTTGAGGCTCGCCTTTCATGCCCGTTTAACGCATTATTGCCTAAAAAACAGCTTTACCGTATAGGCATGACATGGACAAAAATCGCAGCGAACTTTTTGGCCGATTCAGCTACGACGACAGCCTCACCTATGAGGCCCTGCTGGCCGTAGAAGAAAATCTTACAGCCGACCTCACGGCCCTGCTGCTGCGGGCGGACGCCGCACACCTGGACTTTACCCCTCTGGGCGACGCGCTCATGTTCCAGTGCGCGTTTGAGGCACACAAACTCTACGTTTACCGAAAAATTGCCTTGGAAACCGCCGCATTGCTGCCTCCGGGCGTGCGGGGGCAGATGTTGTGTCTGGACAAGGACTTCAATTCCCTGCATATATACTGGCTGCGCGCAGGACAATGGCAGGAAGAGGAACGCTCCGTTCCCCTTGAGCCGCCGCCGGGCCTCAGGGTCTGGCGCACCGGCGGGGCTGCC
>NZ_JBAIYW010000155.1:0-2414 GCF_036763055.1 Desulfovibrio sp. 1214_IL3152
CGGATTTCTGCCCTTGAACGCCGCCGGACACGCCTGCCTCAACAGGCCCTGCAGGTCCTGCCGCAGGGCTTGCCTCAGTCCGGGCAACCGCAGAAGGGCTGTCTTTCACTTTACTTTTATCTTGGGGTGTCAACTGCATGTTACACATTCTCCGCGGAACGTTGCGCCGGAGCGCCCTGTTCCTGTCGTACCGTATCCATGCTTTGCCGTGAACGCTCACGCAGACGCTGCAAAACCGCATCGCGCGGGCCATCCATCTTTATCTGGCCGTTTTCCATAACAATCAGCCGATTTACAATGCGCAGCATGGACAAGCGGTGTGTGACCAGCACCACGGTGCGCCCATCCATCACCGAATACAGGCGCTTTTGCAGCATTACTTCAGAGTCCGTATCCATGTTGCTGGTCGGCTCATCCAGCAGCAGCACTTCGGGGTCGCGCACAAGAGCGCGCGCCAGCGCCACAGCCTGGCGCTGCCCACCGGAAAGGGCCTTGCCCTGCTCACCCACCTGGGCGGCAAACCCCGCAGGATTATTGCGTAAAAAGTCTGTCACGCCAGCCAGGGCCGCTGCGCGCAGAATAAGGTGATCATTGATGGTGGGGTCGCCCAGGGCGATATTGTCGCGGATGCTGCCGTAAAACAGCACCACGTCCTGCGGCAGCACACCCACGCGTCCCCGGAGGTCGGTGCTGGGTATCTGCCGAATATCGACATCACCAAACTTCACAGCGCCTTCCTTGGGCTGGTAAAGACCGATAAGCAGCTTGGACAGCGTACTCTTGCCCGACCCCATAGGCCCGATAATGCCCACGCGCTCGCCCGGCTCGATATGCAGAGAAATGCGGTCAAGGGCCAGACGCTCCTGATGCGGATAGGCAAAAGACACGTTCTCCACGGTGAAAGAAGGACGCAGCATGCCAAAATCCATGCAGGTCTTTTCCACCTGATTTTCCGAGGGCAGCATCATGAGCATGTCCAGGGCCTTGAGCGTCACATGCGAATTCTGAAGGCGCGTCAGCAGCGAAGCCATCTGCAGCAGGGGGGCCATGGTGCGCCCCACCAGAATATTGCAGCCGATCAGGGCGCCCATGGTCATGAGGCCCTCGGAGATGCGGTATACGCCCCAGACAATCATGGCAACGGTCACAAGCTGGGTAATGAGCATTGAAGACGTGACAGCCAGGTTGTTGTACTTGCGGGCTTCGCTGTTGGACTGGGCGGAAAGGCCCACCACGGATTCCCAAAGCTTTTGCATGCGGCTTTCGGCCATGCACGACTTGAGGGTTTCAAGCCCGCCCACAATTTCCACCAGCAGGGCGTTTTTCTGCATGTTCTGCTTGTAGCTGGCCTCGGCGCTACGCCGTGAGCGTGATTGCAGCAGCAGGCCGATACCCAGCATGAGGGGCATGGCGCCCAGCGGCAGAAATACCAGCGGGCCGCCGATAAAACTGATGAGCAGCAAAAAAATCACCAGGAAAGGCAGGTCAATGCAGGCCAACAAGCTTGAAGAGCTGAAAAACTCGCGCAACTGCTCGAACTCGCGCAGATTATTGACCAGTGCGCCGGTGGATTCGGGCTTGGCGTCCATACGCATTGAAAGCACTTTTTCCACCAGCGAGCTTGAGAGCACAATATCGGCATTACGTCCGGCCACGTCCACAAAATGGGTGCGCAACGACGAAAGCAGAAAATTGAAAAAATAGATTATGAGAATGCCGATAGCCAGAACCCACAGGGTTTCAATGGCATTGTTCGGCACCACGCGGTCATAGACGTTCATGACAAAAAGCGGGCTGCCCACGGCAATGAGGTTGATTACCACGCTGGCCAGGGCCACATGCCGATAAATGGGCGCGTAGTAACGCAGCACATCCCAGAACCAGCGCTTGCCGTGCGAAATGCTCAGTCTTTCAGTGCGGTCATCCGGGGCGGACTCCACAGCGGCAAAGAGCACATAACCGGAGTATTCCTGCTTGAGGTCTTCAAGCGACACTGTTTGCGCGGCACCGCTTGTTTCGGGAAATATGACTTCGGCCTTGCCGTCCTTCAGGCTCGTGAGCACGCACGAGCGGTCGCGGGTCAGCAGAAGTATGCAGGGCATCACCAGGGCCGGGATATCCTCAAGCTCGGGACGAAAAACGATACGGCCCGAAAGCCCTGCCTTGCGCGCTGCCCTGAGGCATGCCTGGGGGGTAACCTTGCTGCCGGTAAGGCCGGACATAAGAAACTGCGGGCTGACGACCCTGCCGCGCAAACGCAGCAGTATGGCGAGGCTGCGCAACAGGCCCGGCATAAAGTCAATATCAGACGGGCGCAAAGGCCCCATACCGGTATCCTGGACAGACCGCTCGGAATTTATGGCGGCCTCGTGTCGCGCGGCCTGGGCCATGGCGTCCATAGCGGCCGCTCCCGT
>NZ_JBAIYW010000284.1:0-2414 GCF_036763055.1 Desulfovibrio sp. 1214_IL3152
GTCTTCCGCGGCGCGCGCCATGACCGTGATATCGGTGACGTTGTGCGAGAGCTTGACCATGATGTGCTTGCCGGGGGCCGCGTGACGCACGATGGACGTGACCTGGGCGATCATGCTCGGATCCTGGCCGAAGGCCACGCCGCCTTCACGCACGTTGGGGCAGGACACGTTGACTTCCAGGGCGGTCACGCCTTCCTCATCATTGAGGCGGGCGGCCAGGCGGCCGAATTCTTCGGCGGACGAGGCATAAATATTTGCCATGACGGCGGTTTCCTGCCAGGGCAGCAGAGGGAGCTTTTGTGTGCAAAAAACATCCACACCGTCATTTTGCAGGCCAACGGCATTGAGCATGCCGGAAACGGTCTCCACGATGCGTGGGCAGGGGTTGCCCCCGCGCGGCTCAAGGGAAAGCCCCTTGACCACAATGCCGCCAAGGCTGGCAAGATCGCCGTAGCTGGCGAATTCCACACCGTAGCCAAACGTGCCGGAAGCCGTAAGTATGGGATTTTTGAGGGACAGATCGTGTGTTTGCCCGTTCAGCGTAACGGAAAGGTCCATACCGCATTCTCCAGTAACCACGCAGACCCGCCGGGGCGCAAAGTAATGCGCCGGGCGGGGCTGGCAAGGTGTTTTATGCCCGCCGGGGCGTGTTCCACTATTTTTTCTGCCCGCTGTCTTTATGGCGGGGGAACGCTCGGGCAACGAGCCGTCTGTACGGGCTGTTTTCCGGCGAACCTGCGCCCCGGCAGAGAACAGCATCTTCCAGTGTGGAAGCGCCTGGGAGCTGTGCGGAGCAAGAGCGTTTTCAGGCGTCAAGAAGGGGCATTCTCAAAGGTGCGCCGCCTGAAGCTGAAAGCACGCAACCGCTCTGCGCGGATTTTTGAAAATTTGTGCTGCGCCGCAACGCCGGGGCAAAGTCCGTTTGGCTGCTGACGCCCGCAAAGGGGCGCGTTTCGGCAACAAGCCGCCGCAGCTCTGGGCAGATCCGCGTTGCACCGTCCCGTGCGTGTGCTGTTCAGCGGGCTACAGTTCTATCTGATCCGACCAGAACACAGGGCCGTGATTGCATGCCTGCACCTGGCTGCCGCGCTTGGCGGGTACGGGCCATGCTTCTGTTGTTTTGGCCACGCAGCCAAGGCAGGCTCCCACACCGCAGGCCATGCGGTTTTCTAGGGAGAGTTGGCAGCGTATGCCCAGTTCGGCGGCAAACTTTTGCACGGTGCGCATAAAGGGCGTGGGGCCGCAGGCCAGGACAAGGCCTTTTTGCTCGGCGTATTCCGTCATGCGTTCCTGTATGGAAAATATGAAATTGTCCAGATCGCCGGGTACGGTTTCGCGCAGGCTGTCCAGCGGCACATGCTCATTGATGCTGTCCACGGGATAGCAGCTTATGGACTCGCGATGGCCGAAAAGCATGGTGACGTTCCAAGGCTTGGGGTGCTCGCTCACATAGCCCACGAAAGGCACGATGCCCATGCCCCCGGCCAGCAGCAGCGTGGGCGTGTCCGGCTCGGTGACGAAACCGTTGCCCAGGGGACCCCACGCGCGCACCTTGTCACCGGGGCGCAGTTCGGACATACGCTTTGTGCCTTTGCCCACAACCTGAAAAAAACAGATCATGTGCCGGGCGGTCATATGGCATATGCCAAGGGGCCGTGCCCAGGGGATTTCAAGCCCGAAAGACTGGGGACGGAGCATGACAAACTGGCCCGGCCGCCACTTGGTCCATTCGGGGCGGGTAAGGCGCAGTGCGAAGAAGCGGCTTTCGTTGCCGGTTTGCCCAAAGGGCACAAGGTCCAGAACACTCAGCTCGCATGAAGTTGGTTGCGACATGCGCTGACTATAGGCGCACTTGGTCAACTGGTCAACCGGGGGCGGCCCGGTAAACGGGACAATTAAACCACCTTTTTTGATGTGGCTTTTGAAAGGGCGGCAATGCTTGTTCCCAAAAGGGCATGCCTGATGTTTCCGGCGCGTTGCGCGGATCTGCCGATGCCGGATATTTTTCAACTTTTCAGGGACGGGCGCACACGCTACACTGGCGACAGGAGAACACTCATGAAGCAGATATATGCCGCCCGCCGTGAAGAACTTCGCCGGGCCATGCGCAGGCGCGGTCTGGACGCGCTGCTTGTCAGCCAGGCAGCCAACCGTTTTTATCTTTCGGGTTTTGAGCTGCACGACCCTCAGTACAACGAAAGCGCCGGACGGCTGGTAATCACCGCCGACGGCCGTGACTGGCTGGCGACAGATCCCCGCTATCTGGACGCCGCCGTTCGCCTGTGGGACGCGGAGCGTGTTTTTATTTACGGCGGCTACGCGGCCAAAGATATTTACAGGTTGCTGCGCGGCTGTGGCGGCCGTATCGGCATTGAGGCGCAGGGAACGAGTCTGGCCTTTGCGCGCGACCTGTC
>NZ_JBAIYW010000152.1:0-2410 GCF_036763055.1 Desulfovibrio sp. 1214_IL3152
AGCAGCCAGGTGGCCCGCCGCAGGGCAGCCCCGGTCTTTTTGCCGCCATGGACGCGCCCCTCAACGGCTTGACGCCTGACGACATACAATTTGCCAGCGAGGTGGACGCCGCGTTGGCACGCAGACCCCATTTCGGCGTCCGGGCGCTTTCCATCTGCGTGGCGGTCATGTTTTTGTGCCTTATCATCTGGGCCGCTTTTGCCAGCGTTGATGAAGTGACCCACGCCGAAGGCACGGTGGTGGGTTCGCAGCGCACCCAGACCATACAAAACCTTGAAGGCGGCATTTTGCGTGCCGTTATGGTGCGCGAAGGCCAGATTGTGGACAAGGGGACAACGCTGGCCCAACTGGATAACGAAATGGCCGAGAGCGCGTACCGCGATGCCGTGAACAAGGCTATGGAAAACAGTCTCGCCATTATTCGCCTTGAAGCGGAAATAAAAGGCGAGCCGCCTGTTTTTCCTGAGCATCTTGAAGCCTGGGCCAGCCAGCTTATTGGCCGCAAGGTGGACGAGGCCATTCTGGTGCGCGCCCGCCAGATCATGCAGGACCAGGAAAATGCCTATCAGGTGCGCCGCGTGCAGCTTAATGCCGAAGTGGAGGTGCTCCAGTCGCAGTATACCCAGCGCATGCACGATGTGGAGGAGCAGACGGCCCGCAAGGTGCAGCTTGACCGCAGCCTGGCCCTCGCCATTGAGCAGCGCGATGCGGCTTACACCCTGGTGCAGCGCAACAACTTTTCCAAGATGGAATATCTCGGCCTGCAGCAGCGCGTGGTGGAACTGCAGGGGCAGATTGACGCCCTGGCCGCGACCATACCCAAGGCGCAGGCTGCGGCCGAAGAATCGCAGCAGCGCATCGCCTCGCGTCGTGCGGAACAGGCGTCGGCCATCACTGAAGAGATCAATAAAAGACGGCAGGAGCTGAACTCGCTGCGTGAAAGCATCTCTGCCGGCCGCGACCGGGTAACCCGCACCGAACTTCGGGCGCCCGTGCGCGGCACGGTAAAGCAGATATACATTTCCACCGTGGGCGGCGTGGTAAAACCCGGCGAACCCATCATGGATATCGTGCCCCTGGACGACACCCTGCTGGTAGAGGCCAAGGTCAAGCCGCAGGACGTGGCTTTTCTGCGCCCCGGCCAGGATGTGATGGTCAAGGTTTCTGCCTATGACTTTTCTATTTACGGCGGGCTTGAAGGCAAGCTCGAGTCCATCAGTGCCGACACCATTGAAGACAAGAAGGGCGAACATTTCTATCTGGTCAAGGTGCGCACCCAGAAAAACGCCATTGTCTACCACAAGGAATATCTGCCCATTATTCCCGGCATGATTGTGACCACAGATATTCTTATCGGCAAAAAAACTGTTCTGGATTATCTGCTCAAGCCCATTCTCAAGGCCAAGCAGAACGCCCTGCGAGAGCGCTGATCCGTCGCGAAAGGAACGATTATGGCATTACAGGATTCTTCCGACAGAAAGTCGAGCAACCGCGCCGCAGCCCGGATCATGCTGGCTGTTTTCGCTGTGATGGCGGTTCTTATCGTGACAGGGGCCAACTGGTACCTTCAGAATTCCCGCGAGCGCATGTTGCGCGAGGTGGGGCAGAACCTGCACGTACAGGTCAATAACAAGGTGGCCCTGCTCACCGTCTGGTCTGGCGCGATCATCAAACAGGTTGAAATGTTCGCAGAAACGGATCTGTTGCGGCTTTTCGCAGCAGAGGTCAACAACTCGCGCCTGTCGGCGGACGTGCTGCTGCACGAATCGCAGAAAGAGCCGGAAAACCTGCCCTCGCCGGACAGTTTTGCTGATTCGGTGCCGGAAGGGCTGCGGGCGCCGGCGCAGGACCCCATCAGCGCCATTTTGCCGCGTCTGCCCATGATGCTGCGGCAGCTCAAGGACTTTGTTGAAAAGAACTCTTTCTGGGGCGCGTGCCTCATCAACACAGACCTGGAAGTGTATTTGTCGCCCGGCGAGCCGCCTGTTTTGAGCGTGGAACAGCGCGCGTACATCACCGAGGCCATCCGTACGCGCCATCTTGTGTTTCTGCCTGTGCGGCGGCAAAACGGCGAACTGGTCATGGATATGGCCTTTCCCATCGTGGCCCCGCTGTATGTGGACGCTGCGGGCGACAGGGTGGTTTCTGTGCTGCTGGCAACCACCAATGTGCTGCCGGTCGTCAAGGCCATCACACGCCATACGGGCGGCAGGGAGTTCAGTTCCGCCATCCTGGAGCACTTCGGCCAGCGGTTGCAGCGCATAGACCCCACCGTGCGGGAAGGCTTTGTGGACCTGCCCGGCTGGAAGCTTGAGGGCGGGCAGCTGCCCCTGGCCATGCGCACCGAACCCGGTCCCGGCGGCAACGGTGAGGACACCACATACACCCTGGGCGTGCCTGTGCCGCGCTT
>NZ_JBAIYW010000617.1:0-2409 GCF_036763055.1 Desulfovibrio sp. 1214_IL3152
CGGCAGGGGCTTGGCCGCCGGGCTGCCTGACACTTATGGCAGCGGCCGCCGGGGCGGATGTGGAGAATACTGCCCGGTACATCGTTTCATGAGCGTCCGGCCCATGCCGTTTTTCGGCATATCCCCGATATGCGTCTGTTATGCATTTTTTATGCATCAGACATGCGCTCAGGGTTAGGGATAAAAGCCTGTGGGGGCTTCTGACAGATTGATGATGATGTTTTTTTGCTGTGTGCAGTGCTCAAGGATGGTCTTGTGCGTCTCGCGCCCGATGCCCGATTCTTTGTAACCGCCAAAGGGAGCGCCCGCCGGGATGCTGTTGTAGGTATTCACCCACATACGGCCTGTTTCAATGGCGCGGCTTACGCGGATGGCACGGTTGATGTCGCGCGTCCACACGCCGCCGCCAAGGCCGTAAATGCTGTCGTTAGCCATGCGGATAACGTCTTCTTCTGTCTTGAACTTGATGATGACCGCCACGGGGCCGAATATTTCATCCCGCGCCACGCGCATACCGTTGGTGACGTTGCCGAGCAGGGTGGGCCGCATAAAGCAGCCTTTGGCCAGATCGCCCGATGTGACGCGCTCGCCGCCGCAAAGCACCGTGGCCCCTTCGCCCTTGGCCTGCTCAATGCAAAGCAGGATGGCCTTGAGGTGCGCTTCGTAGATTTGCGAACCCATCTGGGTGTCCGCCTCCCAGGGCAGGCCAACCTTGACGCGGTTGAAGCGTTCTACGGCTTCGGCCACAAACTTGTCATAAATATCCTCGTGCACAAAAACGCGCGAACCGGCGCAACATACCTGCCCCTGGTTGAACAGGATGCCCAGCTGCAGCCCGTCCATGGCCAGATCCCACTGGCAGTCGGGGAAAAAGATGTTGGCCGACTTGCCGCCAAGTTCCAGGGTGGAGGGGATCAGGCGTTTGGCTGCGGCCATGCCCACGCTGCGGCCCACATCGGTGGAGCCGGTAAAGGCCAGCTTGTTGAAGCCGGGATGGTCAAGAATGTACTGCCCGGAGCGTGAGCCGCGCCCGGTGATCACGTTGAACACGCCCTTGGGCAGCACGCCGCTGATAAGGCGCGCCAGTTCCAGAACGGAAAGGGAGGTGTGGTTGGAAGGTTTGAACACGGTGCAGCAACCGGCGGCAAGCACGGGGGCCAGCTTCCACGCGGCCATGAGGAAGGGGAAGTTCCACGGCACAATCTGGCCCACCACGCCGATGGGTTCGCGCAGAACCAGCGAGAGGGTGTTTTTGTCAAGCATGGTGGCCGAGCCTTCCTCAGAGCGCAGCACGCCCGCAAAATAGCGGAAATGGTCGGCGGCAAAGGGAATGTCCACATTCATGGTTTCGCGGATGGGCTTGCCGTTATCCAGTGTTTCCACCAGGGCAAGATGTTCCTTGTTGGCATCAATGATATCCGCGATTTTCAGGAGCAGGTCGGCGCGTTGGGGGGCATCTGTAATTTTCCAGCTTGCCCAGGCCGCTGTGGCGGCCTTGACGGCAGCGTCCACGTCTTCCTTGGTGGCTTCGGCGCAGGTTGCCAGGCGTTGGCCGTTGGCCGGGCAAAAGGTTTCAAAGGTTCCTCCGTCAGAGGCATCCTTCCAGGCGCCGTCGATGAAGAGGGAGTATTTATCCTGCAAGTTTGGTTTTTTCATGACGCTTCCTTTGGTTAAAGGTTTGCATGCACAGTGGAGTGAATGTTGTTATAACGCAGTAAGTCCTTTTTGAACTTGTTAAAGGGGCAAAAATACGGGAAATTAAAAAATACAAACCATATTGTGAAAAAAATATCAAAATGACTCTTTCATGTACGCAATTGATACAATGTAAAGCATGCCGTTTCGCATGGTACAAGCTAAACGCCAAAATAACAAAAACCGCAACGGTATCACGCTCTGCATAATTATCAGGATGTAAACAGGATAAAGCGGCTGGAGTTTAGCCAGGACGAAGCATGGGAAGAATCAGGCGTCTGCCTGCATCGGGGGCAAGAGCAATTTCGTCTTGAAACTGCCTTGAAACGGCTGTGGCGGCTGCGTGAGCAGTGGCCCGCAGCAAGGGGGCAAGAGCAAGTTATCGGGGCGGCTGCGCGTTGAGGTAAACGTTGAGAATGCACATTCAGAACGTTGATCTGCCAGAACGTTGATCTGCGCTGGCGCAAGGCTGTCACGGGCTGTACAGGGGGGCGTCTGGCAGGGCATCGGGCCGCAGAAAGAGAAGCTGGACCCTGTCAGTCTTTCTTTGCCTGCCTGTAGCCGTGGCTGAAATCGGAAGCGTAAAGCTGCGAGCATGTGTCCGGCGCGTTCTGCCCCGGCAGCACCAGAAACACTGTCTGCCGTTCCAGACCGTGCTCCGCGACGCATCGGGCCAGGGTTCCGGCGGTGGCCCAGATGAGGCGTTGATCCGGC
>NZ_JBAIYW010000174.1:0-2398 GCF_036763055.1 Desulfovibrio sp. 1214_IL3152
TGCACGGGAATGGCAAGGGCCGCGCAGATGTCGCGCACAATGTGGCGGCTTTGGGCCGCGCCGTCAAAAGCGCCGTCCAGATCAACCACATGCAGCCAGCGCGCTCCTGCCTTTTCCCAGGCGCTGGCGGCATCTACGGGATTTTCGGCAAAAACCGTGCTTTCGTGGGCACGACCCTGCTTGAGACGTACGGCCTTGCCGTTCTGGATATCAACAGCGGGAAAAATAATCATAAACCCAAGTCCTTTACTGCCTTGCTCATGCCGTCCACGGTCAGATCCTCGGCGGTGACCCACTGGCCCTTACGCTTGAGGAAGGAACCCACATTGAGCAGATTTTCCGCAAGTCCGGCCTGTTTTTCCTCAAAGACAGAGCGGTCCATTACACTGCCGGTGTCCACGCGCAGCAGGAAAAATTCCACCCGCACGTGGGCCGACTGGGTGACGCCTGCTTTGGAGCCTTCGCGCTCATGCCAGTCCAGCACCTGAGGGATGAGCAGCAACTGCGCCCCCTGCTTTTTGCCGTAGGCTATCCACAGGGGCAGGGCCTGCGGCTGTTCCGAACTGTGAAACGAGGTCGTGTTCTGGGGCAGGCTGCGCTGGCCGATGAACTTGTACTGCCTGTTGGTCTGGGTGGTCAGCACATGACGCAGACGCATATCCAGCGCGGTGAGCATATCTTCGGGAATGCGCCCCTGATCTTCGGGAATGCGCCCCATGATAAGCTGGCTGGCATTGACGGGCTGGGTGAAGGGAGCCACGGTAATGGTGTAGGTGCCGGAAAGGTTGCGCGGCACGTCGGCGGTACTGCGCGGGCGCTTGCTGCACGCGCCCAGAACCATGACAAGACTCAGTATAATAAGAAGCAGTATATTCAGGCGGTTATGCATTAATCAAGACCTCCCTTGGTGCTGCGTATGGTTGTGCCGTTCCGGCGCACTGCCTGGGCCAGAGCAAGGCCCAGTCCTTTGGCGGCGGATTCCAGCAAGTGATGCCCGTTTTTGCCGTAGCGCATGTCCACATGCAGATTGCAGCGCGCGCCGCTGGCAAGGGCTTTATAGTATTCACGCCAAAGGTCTTTTTCCTCCCCGGCGAGCACGGGAGGCAACATTTCGTCGCCTCGCCACTCAAGCCAGGGGCGGCCGGAAAGATCAACGGTAACTTCAGCAAGGGCTTCGTCCATGGGTACGCGGCCGTAGCCAACGCGGGCGATGCCCGCCCTGTCGCCCAGTGCCTCAAGCAGGGCCTTGCCAAGGGTCATGCCCACGTCCTCAGCCGTATGGTGCGCGTCCACCTGCATGTCGCCCCTGCAAACAAGGGTCAGATCCATGCCTGCCCAGAAAAACGTGAGGGTAAGCATGTGGTCCAGCAGGCCGAATCCGGTTGCGATGTCTGTTTTGCCCTGACCATCCAGGTTCAGTTCAAGACGGATGTCGGTTTCGGCGCTGGTGCGCGCCTGCGTGGAAATGCGCGGGGCGGTGGTCATGCGTCCTCCGAGGCGTTGGCGGTTTTGCCTTCCGCTTCAGCGGCATTGGCGGCGTTTGTTTTTTCCTGCCCGTCGTCATCGGCATTTTCATTTTTGGGCTTGCGTCCAAAGGCTGCCGCCACCCAGATGCTTATTTCATACAGAATAAGCATGGGGCAGGCCATGAGCAGCTGTGAAACCACATCGGGCGGCGTAAGAATGGCCGCCACAATAAAGATGCCCAAAATCGCATAGCGCCGCACCTGCCGCATCATGGCCGCGGTCACAAGGCCCATGCGCGCGAGGAAAAAGGCAAAAAGCGGCATTTCAAAGATAATGCCGAAAGCCAGAATGAGCTTGAGCACAAAGCTCAGGTAGTCGCTCACCTTGGGCATGGCCACGATTTCTTCGGTGGCAAAACTTACAAAGAAACTGAAGGCGTAGGGAAAGACCACAAAGTAGCAGAACGCTCCGCCGCAGACGAAGAACAGGGCCGACATCACCGCAATGGGTATGATGTACTTCTTTTCTTCTTCATACAGACCCGGGGCGATGAACGACCATACCTGATAGAAAATCACCGGGCTGGACAGAAAAACACCCGCCACAAAGGCAATGTGCATGCGGGTGAAAAAACCTTCGGGCAGGGTGGTGTAGATGGCGTGCGAGCCCTTGGGCAAAACGGCCAGAAGGGGGTTGACCAGCACGTCAAAGATGGGATCCACCACGGCCCAGCAGGCAAAAAATCCCACGATCACGGCGATACAGCAGCGCACAAGGCGCATGCGCAGTTCGCCAAGGTGATCCATAAGCCCCATAGGTTTGTCCGGGCCGTCTTCTTCTTCCTCCTCGTCCTCATCAGGCGTGGCCGGAGGCCGTGCGCCGGAAACCGCAGGAACGGAAGCGGGTTCGCCCGACGCGTCGGGCGGGAACG
>NZ_JBAIYW010000106.1:0-2380 GCF_036763055.1 Desulfovibrio sp. 1214_IL3152
GGCAGGGGCTGGCGCGGCGGCGGAAATTTCAGCGGGCCTTGCCAACACGTCGAGGCCCGGCGCATGCGCCGGGCCGGGCTTGTTATAGACAGAACGGGTCACCAAGGCAAGAAACTTAGTATCCGCTGATTAAATCTTCGATTTACTCAGCTCGATGCCAAAAAACGGAAACCATTTTTTGGAAAGGCACAAAAAACGCTCATTTAACGGGGGAAGTGAATTCCCCTGTTCACGTTTTTGGGTTCCTGCTCGCGCAGGAACCGAGGGAAGCGCTTTATTCCGCATTTCCCTTACTGCAGGCGGGTATTCACCGAGGGCGTGACGCCCCCCTTGCCGCCGGGGGATGGATCGCGCAACAGCGGCAGCAGGTCTTCGGTAATGGGAATCGTGCCGGAACCCATAGCCAGCACTTCATTGCTGGTGGTGTGGATAAGCCGGATGTTGAAACGTACCTGCTCTCCGCTGACCACATAGGTTCCGGCCATTATGGCCTGGCTTGTGCCGATTTTGCTGGCAAGGCGGTTGACATCGCGCGTAAGGATGAACTCGCCCTTTCTTTTGTCAAAATAGATGTCGCGTCCCTTGCGCAGTTCCTGAAAGCGGTAGCCCGCGTTGATAAGCCAGCGCGATATTTCTTCCATCATCTGTCGGGCCAGGGGCGAGGCCTCATTGAGGTCATTGAGGTTGGCTGGGGTTGTGCCCATGATCATTATATTGGCGCGAGCCAAGGCTTGCTGTGATTTTTTGCTTTCTGCCGGATCAGTTCCCGCATAGCGCATCATGAGCTGTTCATCGAGCTGCTTGGCTATTCTGGTGGCCGCCGTGGGTACGTTGCCTGCGGCAGCGGCGGTCAGCGGCAGCAGCAGGGCCGCCACGACAAGAATTATAACAAGGTAAAGCCTCATGACACGATCCTCAGCGCATGGTGCGCAGCAAAAGTTCAATGCCGCCCATTTCTTTTTCAATGACCTCCAGTTCTCCGGCGGAGCGGCAGGTGGAAAGAGCCTGGGCATAGGATTGCCGGGCCAGCTCATACCTGCCCTGATCGCGATAGGCGCGGGCCTGCTTGAGATATTTGGCGCTGATGTTCGGCCCCTGATCAGCCGATCTTTTGGGCTGCCCGGCGTTTTTTTCCGAAGGGCGCTCATAGGCCGAAAGATTTTGGGCCACGGCACCCGCGCCGTCCGGGAGTGCCGAAAAAAGCGGTCCCAGCGCCAGAGCGGCAAGAGCAATTCCAAAGATACGCAAGATATAATTACAACACATGGCTGCTTTCCGGCATTATTTGCCCTGTTTGATGGCGATGTTGCCGCTGCTGATGGAACTGGCGGGCGTGTAAAGCGGAGGATACAGGCTGCCGCGCTGGCCCGAAGGCTTGGCGGCAGACGCTGTGGACACGCTTGAACTTTGTGCCGGTGGCGCGGGTTTCGGGGCCGGAGGGTCTGTTTTGCCCATGCGGGCCACAATGGGCGTATTGACCAGCACAAGCTGCCCCGTGCGCATGACAAGGCCGTCGGTGGCCCGCACAAGGCGGGCATTGACGAAGGTGGCGTCCTTGTCCACATAATAGGTTCCCACCACCAGAGCCGCCCATTTCTGCCCCACGGGAATGACGGCGTTTTCGATCAGGGCCAGGTCGTCGCGCCCGCCGACAACGGCGATATTGCCCGTCAGGCGGTATTCACGCGCGGGAAATCCCCGCTGGTTGAACTCGTAAAACATGGCTTCGCCCATGAGTCTGCCCAGGGGAGAGCTGCGCGAGGTATTGTTTTCATCCACAAATGATGTGGGCATGGCAACAAAGCCCTGCAGGGCGTCATTGGGTACTGTGGCCAGCATCTGGTCCGCCAGTTCGCGGAATTTAAGCTTCAGTTCCACGGCATCTATATAGCCGGGATCATTGGCTGTAGGCGGCGCTTTAGAGCAGCCGGGCAGCAGGGACAGCGCAAGGGCGCAGATCAGTATAAAACGCAATAAACCGTGCATGGCAACCTCAGATGGTGTTCTGTCATACTTATCGGCCCCCGTCCGGAAAACTTCAGTGCAGGGGTGAAAAATCGGGCGCTTGCCTGTCCCGGTGTCAAAAAACATGCAAAACACGTTCCAGCGGCATGATCGGCTGTCTGCTTGGCTTGCTGCATGAAATAGCTTACAAGACGCTTTTAAAGGATATGGCGACACAGCGCCGCCAAGTTTTTCATCTGGGAGAAGGCATGGGCAGGAATACCAGAGCGATACGCCTTGGCGGCGTTGCCGTGGGCGGCGGCGCGCCCGTTGTTGTTCAAAGCATGACCAATCCGGACACACGCGATCCGCAGGCGACTCTCGGGCAGATTGCCCGTCTGGCGGCCCGTGGCTGCGAAATGGTGCGTCTGGCCGT
>NZ_JBAIYW010000538.1:0-2374 GCF_036763055.1 Desulfovibrio sp. 1214_IL3152
TCTGGCGGCTGCGTGAGCAGACGTTCGCTACGGAGGCGTAAGCGCAGTTTATCTGCGCGGTTAAACGCCGAAGTGAGCGTGCCTTAAACTTTGAGAATGTATATTCTCAAAGTTAATCTGCTCTAGAAGAACTGGCCCATGCTGAATTCGATCCTGCCCGGAGGCATTTCCTTGTCGTAATCCTGCACCAGGGGGACGCCGTAGGCTATGCGCAGGTCGCCCATGGGAGAACGCCAGCGCAGTTCCAGGCCGGTGGAGGCCACAATGTATCTGTCCCATTCATCGCCCATTGTCTTGGAATCGATGTTAAAGCCGGTATCCACAAAGGGAACCAGGGCAAGTCCCAGGTCTTTCTGGAAGGTCCAGATATATTCCAGGTTGCCGACAGCCATGCGGTCGCCGCCGATCTGCTCGTTGCCGTGCTTGTAGTCGCGGGGCGAAAGGTCAGAGTAGCTGTAGCCGCGGATGGTGTCCATGCCGCCGACCCAGAAGCGTTCAAACACGGGGACCCTGTCGCTGGTGTTCTGGAACACGCCGCCCACGCGACCGCGCAGGTGGACAGTGTTTTGCGGGTTGAAAGACCAGAAGCCCTGCCAGTCGGCCACGCTCTTGATGAAGTTGTCTGTGCCGCCAAGGCCGCCGCCGCCGTATTCCGCCCACAGGCGGGCGATGGTTCCCTTGGTGGGGCGTTCCTTGCTGTCGGTGGTGTCGCGCAGGATACGGCCCGAGACGGCGCTGGTCCAGTTGATGCCCTTATAGTCCTTGATGTAGGGCGAGCTGTTGTCGGCCACGTCGTACAGGTGGTAGCGCTCAAGGCGGTAGCCCACGCCCACGGACGTGTACTCGCCGATGGGATAGCCGAAGCGCACCGTGTCGCCTATGGTATCCTTGGTGAAGTTGTCCCAGTAGTCGTGGGTGTAATAGATGTCGTTGCCGAACGAGAGGTCGGTATCGTACACGCGCGGGTTGGTGAAGGACAGGGTACCCGACGTGCGCCGCCAGGAGAAGAAGCCCTGAAGCTGCAGCCAGTAGCCGCGGCCGAAGAGGTTGCGCTCCATGATGGAGGCCGTGACGCCCACGTCATAGTAGCTGGAGTAGCCGATACCGCCCATGATGGCGCCGGTATTGGTTTCCTTGACCTTTACCTTGAGGTCTACCTCGTCTTCCTGTCCGGTGGGGATAAGCTCCATATCCACGGCAGAGAAGTACCGCAGACGGTTCAGGCGCTCGTTGGAGCGGCGCAGCTTGGCCCCTTCGTACATGTCGCCGTCGCCCAGGCGCATTTCGCGCAGGATGACGTTGTCGCGCGTTTTGGTATTGCCTTCAACCACCAGGCGGCGGATGAAGACCTTCTGCTTTTTGTTGACCAGATAGCCTACGTCCACCTGGTCGCTGCCGTCTTCAGCCTTGATGAGTTTGGTGTCCACCTCGGCAAAGGCGTAGCCGTAGTCGGCGTAGTGGTCCGTGAGGCGCTTGGAGTCTTCCTGCATGACCGTCAGGGAGAAGTAGTCATTGGACTTCTGCCAGTCGTCCATCTGGATAACTTCAAGCATTTTTTCTTCGCTGTCGATGACGTCTCCGGCAAAGACCACGTTGCGCACGGTATAGCGGGGACCTTCGTTGACCACAAAGGTGACGTAGATGCCGTCGTCCTTGTAGTCTACCTGGGGCGCGCCCACCTGGATGTCGATATAGCCTTCATTGAGGCCATAGGCGGCAATGGCGTTGGTGTCGCGCTCAAGGTATTCCTCTTTGAGCACGCCCGATCCGGTCAGCCACGAGAAGATGCCGCGCGGCTTGAGGGCAAGGTATTTGTCAAGGTCGCCCCGGTTGAGCTTGTTGAGACCCTCGATGTTCACTTCTTTGACGTAGAGTTTGTTGCCCTCGTCCACATTGATGACCAGCACTGCGCCGCGCCCGCTCTGGCGGTCTTCAAGGCGGTAATTGACCTTGGCAAGGTAATAGCCTTCTTTGCGGTACAGTTCGGTAATTTTTTGCAGGTCGTCGGAAAGCACCTGCTCGTTGAGCACGTTGCCGGTTCTTGTACCCATGGCGGCAACGACGTCTTCCTTGTCAACGCCCTTGGACCCTTCGACAATGATGTTGTCGATGCGGGGCTTTTCCACCACGGTGAAGACCAGCACATTGCCTTCAAGGCTGGCCTGTACGTCGCTGAAATATCCCATTTCCCAGATGCGCTTCACTTCTTCGTTGATGGCGTGGGCATCGGGGGTGTCACCTTTACGGAGGGTCAGGCGCATGAGCACGGTATCCGGGTCCATAACGCTCATGCCGCGAACCTGCACATCGGCCAGGCCGCCCTTGGCGGCGGTGGGCGTACCCATCGGCACAAGGCCGGTGCCGCTGTTACTGG
>NZ_JBAIYW010000427.1:0-2374 GCF_036763055.1 Desulfovibrio sp. 1214_IL3152
TCGCGCCGCCGGAACTTGCAAAGAAACGGGCCGGACCGCGCGGCGGCGGCACCGCGGCACGATTCCTGAACCCTGAATGTATCATACCTCTATAGGCTTTTTTTGCCCTCAGGTAAAGCATGGCGTGGCTGCAGCGAGTACGGAAAAAACAAAAGGACGCCCTTGCGGACGTCCTTTCGCGTTGTGACTGCGGCAACCCTACATGGTGGAACCAGAGGCGGCACGCTGCATCTTGACTTCGACTTTTTCGGTCAGGCCGGAATAGTATTCGCGCAGGATGGCGAGCACTTCATCGCGACCGAAGTGATCCGGCACTTCCGCGCCTTCGGAGAGCATTTTGCGCAGCTTGGTGCCGGACAGGATGACGCGGTCATCCTTGCCGTGCGGGCAGGTGCGCATGCTCGCCATGCCGTCACACTTCTTGCAGTAGAAGGTCCAGTCGATGTTCAGGGGTTCGCAGAGCAGGCGTTTGGCCGGATCTGCGGAGGCAGGCATTTTGCGGAAGATTTCCTGGGCTTCAAACATGCCATAGAAGTCGCCCACGCCGGCGTGGTCGCGGCCCACAAGCAGGTTGTTGATGCCGTAGTTCTGGCGGAATGTGGCGTGCAGCAGGGCTTCACGCGGGCCGGCATAGCGCATGTCCAGGGGGTAACCGGCCTGGATGACAAAGTCTTTCACAAAGTACTTGTCCACCAGGGTGTCGATGCACCTGACGCGCACTTCGGCCGGGATGTCGCCGGGCTTCAGGGAGCCGACCAGGGAGTGAATGACCACGCCGTCGCACACTTCCACGCCGATTTTGGCAAGGTATTCATGCGAACGGTGCATGGGGTTGCGCAGTTGCAGGGCGGCAACCTTCTGCCAGCCGCGTTCGTCCATCTTGGCGCGCAGCTGGGCGGGGGTCATGTACACGCCGGGGAACTTTTCGGGGAATTCGCCCTGGGAGAGCACTTTCACGGGACCGGCGATATTGTATTCCTTCTGGGCCAGAACCATTTTCACGCCGGGATGGTCTTCGGGGGCCACTTCCCAGAATTTTTCAGAGTCAGGGCCTTCGCCCTTGAAGACCAGCTCGCACTCCATCTTTTTGTCGGCTTCGGTCATTTCATAGATTTCTTCGACCTTCATGGTCGCCATGACTTCGCCCTTGCGCACCAGGGCCACTTCTTCCCCGACCTTGATGCTCTTGGCTTCGTCAGCGGAGACGTCAAGGGTTACGGGCACAGGCCAGAAGGTGCCGTCGGTGAGGGTCATTTTTTCACACACGCTTTTCCAGTCGGCCTTGTTCATGAACCCGTTCAGAGGCGAAAAGCCGCCAATGCCCATCATGATGAGGTCGCCCTTGGCGCGGGAAGAAATTTCGATCTGCTTGAGGCCAGCGGCCTTTTTCTTTTCATCTTCCAGGGCCTTGCCTTCAAGCAGGCAACAGACCAGACCCTTACCGCCGTGAGGAGCTACCAACTTGGACATCGCGAAATCCTCCGTGTTTTGGTTATGACAGCCTCCCGCCACGGCAGTACGCACAGCCGGAATGGGGAGGGCTTCTCTCGAAATCCATCTTGTGAATAATCTAACAAAAAGTCAACTACCTCTTGCAAAATTTCCTGACCCGCAAACATCTGAAAAAGCGAAAAGGCCTTGTCTAAAGCCAAGAAACATAAATGCCATCTTACGACATGTTTTTAAAAAAGAGAAGCCCCCCGGCTGAAAAAAAAGCACATTGTCTTTGTTTTGCCATTTGCTCGGATGGAGAAAAATAGTACAGATAAAGGGATTTTTATACCGGGCACATTGATTGCCGTATGGAAAAATATCATATAATATTATAATATTATTAAATATATTTTAAAATTGACAGATTGTGTCACACAAGGCGGTGGAAAATAAAATTAGTCATTCGCTGCCCTTGCACGGCCTGAAAGGGGCGATGGCGCTTTTTTTCGCAATCTCGCGAAAAGGCGATTTTTCGGCAGGAACAAAAAGATTATTTGAAAAGACGGGCTGTTGCCGCTTCGTATTTGAGCGGAGTTATGTTCGCGGCATTTGAGAGTGCGTCAGGCGCAGGCACGCTTGCAGGCCAAAATCACGTAATATATTTAATGTATTGGGAATAATATGCCAGATCGTTTTGGGGGGTGAGCAGCCTTGTGCGGCTGTTGTCAAAGGGTTTTGTGCAAATGCATGGGTGTGAGTCGGCATGCCCCTTCAGTCTGCTCTTGTCAGTGCGCGGTTTGCGAGGCGTCGCGCCTGCTTGCGGTTGACGCTCCGCTCCAATGCAAACGTGCTTCAGCCCTGGGGCTGAAGCACGTTGCGCTGAAGACAGCGGCACTGCCGGCTGGTTGTGCGGCAGGCATGCCAAAACTGAAGAGACGGC
>NZ_JBAIYW010000097.1:0-2367 GCF_036763055.1 Desulfovibrio sp. 1214_IL3152
GCGGGGCGTGGCTGTGGCGGCCTGCGCGGCGCACGGCCTTTCCATCAGCGACTATGAGCCTACCCTGGTGAAAAAATCGCTGGTAGGCACGGGCCGCGCCGAAAAAGAGCAGGTCGCCTTCATGGTGCAACGCCTGCTCAATGTCAAAAACGCCAACTGGCCGCTGGACACATCGGACGCTCTGGCCGTGGCCGTGTGCCACCTTACCATGCGGCGCTTTGCGGCTTTGACGGGCAAATAGTCAGGCACTGTTCACATGCTTTTCTGTTCAGCCAGGCGCATCAAAAGTTTTTTCCCGGCTCCGGTGCATCACCGTTTCGGCATGGACAGCCGGCTTCCTGCGAAAAATGCCGACGCGCTCCGCGCGACCACATATCCGCCAGACAAAAAGGGCCTTTCGGCCCTTTGTTATTTTCATCTTCGGAAAAGAACGCTGTGGTCTATTCCACCACAACGGCTTTTTTAATGATGACGTTTTCTCTGGGCACATCATCATAATAGCCTTTTTTGCCGGTGACGATGGCGGCAATCTTGTCCACAACTTCCTGTCCCTTGATCACCTTGCCGAAAACAGCGTAGCCCCAGCCCTGGGGAGTCTGGCTTTTGAAGTCCAGAAAATCGTTGTCCTTGGTATTGATGAAAAACTGGGCCGTGGCCGAATGAGGTTCGCCAGTGCGGGCCATAGCAATGGTATATTTCTTGTTTTTCAGCCCGTTATCCGCTTCGTTGCGGATGGCGGCGCGGGTTTCTTTCTGTTTCATGTCCGGCGTGAAACCGCCGCCCTGAATCATGAAGTTCTTGATCACACGATGAAAAACCGTGCCGTCATAAAAACCTGATTTGACATACTGCACAAAGTTGGCGGTGCTGATGGGAGCCTTGCGGGCGTCCAGACGCACCACAATTTCGCCCATGTTCGTTTCAAGCTTCACTGCCGGATCGGGCGTGGCGGCCTGGGCCGGAGTCATGAAGGGCGCGGCCATAAGGCAAAACGCCAGGGCAAGGGCGCGAAACACGACGCCGGTGCGGAAAAGTTTCATATGTATCTCCTTGCGCTACTGCGGTGTAAAGGCCGGAAAAAACCCGGCGGTGCGTGAAAAACTACCATGCCGGCACGCGTCCATCAAGTTGCCGCAGATGCCGTCAGGCGGATTCTGTAACAGAAATGTCACATTTGACGCCGTTATCCGGGACAGAGAGCACTTGCTAAACACGGCTTGTGTCATATAGTATGAAGAGGAAGATAAAAAAATACGGCTTGTCCGGCGTACGGAACAGGCATGAAAAAAACGGTTCGTTGCCAAGCATTTCATGCGCTTCAGATATACCTGTTCCAAAGACGCTTCGGATGCAACAGTTTTTTTGGAGGAGAGTAATGACCAATCCCCGCAGTGTAGCGCATAGTGGCGTAAGCAGTGTTGCTTCCCTTTACATGCGCCAGGTTTACCAGTGGATGACGCTGGGCCTTGGCGTCACCACCGTTATGGCCTGGTTTGTAGCCAGCACGCCCGCAGTGCAGCAGGTCATCTTCGGCAATTCGCTGATCATGATCGGCCTCATCGTGGCGCAGTTCGGCCTTGTTATCGCCATTTCCGCCGCCGTGCATAAAATGTCCGGCAGCACGGCCACGGGGCTTTTTCTGCTCTATTCCGCGCTGACAGGGGCAACGCTGTCGTCCATTTTTGTGGTCTACCCCATTGCCTCCATCACCAACGCCTTTCTGGTCACCACCGGAACCTTCCTGGCCATGACCGTGTACGGAACCGTGACCAAGCGCGATCTTACGGCCATGGGCAGCTTTCTGTTCATGGGCCTGATCGGCATCGTTATCGCCATGGTGGTCAATATCTTCCTCAAGAGCGCCATGATGGACTTTGTGGTGAGCTGCCTTGGCGTACTCATTTTTACCGGCCTTACGGCCTATGACACACAGAAGCTGCGCCGGTTCGGCGAAAGCGCCCCCCTGGACGACGCCACGGCCCTGCGCCGCGGCGCCATTTTGGGCGCGCTGACCCTGTACCTGGACTTTATCAATCTTTTCCTCATGCTGCTGCGCCTCTTCGGCGGCAACCGCAACTGATTGCCGCAATACGGGCAACAGCCTGAGAGCAAGCACGCGATGGGGGGCGAAAGGCCATGCCTTTTGCCCCTTTTTCACGCCTTGCCGGTGAATAATTTTTATGAAAAAGCAAAAAAAACTTCGCGGAGCCACTACGGCTTCCGCACCTTTCAACGGCGGTTTTCCCTCGCCTGAGGAACTGCTGCAGACCCTTGCCGCCCAGAACCGCCCCATGCGGCTGGACGGCCTTTTGCGTGTTCTGGGCCTTGCCCGCCGCGAAAGAAAAGAGCTGGAAGCCGCTCTTGGCG
>NZ_JBAIYW010000394.1:0-2335 GCF_036763055.1 Desulfovibrio sp. 1214_IL3152
GTCGCGCAGCTGCTCGGCCATCATGCACAGGGCCAGCAGGATGTCCGCGGGCTGAAAGCCGCCCACCACGCCCGGAACGCCGTAGTCCTTTGCCAGAAACTCGTAAGGCTCCAGTCCAAGGATGGTGGACACATGCCCGGGCAGCAAAAAAGCCTCCACGGCGCACTGGCTGTCGTCCAGCAGGGCGCGCAGGGCGGGAGGAACCAGCTTGTGCAGGGAAAGCACGCAGAAATTGTCGAGCTTGCGCTGACAGGCTGTCAGCAGCGTGGCGGCCACGGTGGGGGCAGTGGTTTCAAAACCGATGCCCAGAAAAACCACGGTATCACCGGGATTTTCAGCCGCCAGGGTCAGGGCGTCCAGCGGCGAATACACGATTTCCACCCGTGCGCCCTGTGCCTGGGCATGCTTGAGGGTGCGACCGTCAGGGCCGGGTACGCGCAGCAGGTCGCCGAATGTGGCAACAATAACCCTGTCGCGGCCCGCCAGGTCAAGAAAGGCGGCCACTTCGGCGTCATGCGTGACGCAGACGGGACAGCCCGGCCCGGAAAGATGGGCAACGGATGAAGGCAGCAGGGAGCGCAGACCGCTTTGGAAGATAGCTACCGTGTGCGTGCCGCATACTTCCATAAACCGCATGGGGCGTCCGTCCAGAGCGCGATTGAGGCGGTCCAGCAGACTGTGACAGACCTGCGGGTCCTGAAAGGCGTTTTCCAGTTGCATGGTGCTCCTCTTGTGGTGCTTCCGAAAATTATGGCCGAAACTGTTTGCATCTGAAGCGTGCTGCGGCGCTGCGGGGCTGCCTTGCAAAAATTCTTGTCCGCACAGGCTCGGGCAGGCTTTACCTGCCGTCCGGCAACGCCATGCCCCAGAGCATTTTCACTTTGCAATTGCTCTGGTGACTGCGTGTCAGACGCCCGCAACAAAGGCGCAGGCGCAATGTATTTACGCTGTCAGGCGCCGAAGCGAGCGGGCCGTAAACTTTGAGAATGGACCTTCTCAAAGTTAATCTGCTCTAGACAGTGTCGTCACGAGCGCCTTTCCCGGTATCTCTGCGTCGAACTTCGCCTTTTATTCCGGTCGAGTACCATAAGAGTACACTCCCTGCATAAAAGGCTCGTTCTCCTTGATATACCAAGGAAATTCATCTCGTGACGACACTGTCTAGGGAAGGGGAGCCAGCATATCCAGTCCCGTTCCCACAGGCAGCCCGCACATAAGGTTGGCGTTGGCAAGCGCCTGGCCGGAAGCGCCGCGGCACAGATTGTCAATGGCGGCCAGAATGGTCAGCCTGCCTGTGCGGGGGTCTACCACAAGTCCCAGGTCGCAGAACATGCTGCCGCGCACAAAGCGTGTTTCGGGCAGCTCCCCCTTGGGCAGCACGCGCACCCAGGGGCTGTGCGCCCAGGTGCTCTTGAAGGCCGCGCGCACTTCGTCCAGCGTGGTTCTGGGGTTTTTCAGCTTCGTATAGATGGTGGACAGGATGCCCCGGTTGAGCGGCAGGATGTGCGTATTAAAGGAAAGGCGCACGTCTTGTCCGGCCAGCAGGGATACTTCCTGCTCGATTTCCGGCGTATGCCTGTGCGTGGGCAGGCCGTATGCGCGGAAATTGTCTGAAATTTCGCAATACAGGGTTCCCACAGCGGCCTTGCGCCCCGCGCCGGTGGTGCCGGATTTGGCGTCCACCACAATATCGTCGGTATGTACAAGATCGTTCTTGATGGCCGCGTACAGGCCCAGAATAACCGAGGTGGGATAGCAGCCGGGATTGGCGATCAGGCTTGTCCGCGCCGCCTCGGCGGCGTACAGCTCCGGCAGGCCGTATACGGCCTTGCGCAGAAGGTCGGTATGGGTATGCTCGTGCTTGTACCAGGAGTTGTATACTGCGGGGTCGCGCAGACGGAAATCGGCGGAAAGATCCACGACCTTTGTTCCGGCTTCAAGCAGCGGAGCGGCCATGCTCATGGCTGTTCCGGCAGGAACGGCCAGAAAGACCACATCACATTCCCTGGCGGCCTGTTCGGCGTCAAAGACGCTTATGACCACATCCGCGCCGGGCATATGATCAAGAAAGGGATAGTATTCGCCAAGGCGTTTGCCCGCTTCGGCCCGCGAACAGGCCATCACAAGCCGCATGGACGGGTGGCTTGCCAGAAGCCGCGCCAGTTCCATGCCTGCATATCCCGTAACTCCAACCAGACCCGCTTTGAACGTCTTCATGCCGTCAATCCTCTACGCGCCGCAAGGGCATCGAAAAAAGCTCATAAACCCCGCCGGTGAAGCGGGCATGCCACAGTGGTCACGGGCCTGCCCCGCAGCGCGCAGCGCCGTGGCGGCA
>NZ_JBAIYW010000215.1:0-2353 GCF_036763055.1 Desulfovibrio sp. 1214_IL3152
CTGGCGGCGCACTGCGCGCCCAACCCCGGCACTCAGGTGAGCGAACTGCTGCAAAATCTGCCGCAGGTGCTCCGCAACTACGGCGAGGAAGTCTTGCGGCGATCCTGACCGGCAACAAACAAAACGGCCCGCGCTTTTGGCGCGGGCCGTTTTGTTTCAAAAAACCTGTTTTTCAGTTTATCTTTCAAAATAAGTATAGCCGCGCAGGCCGTCTTCAAAAGCCTGCATGACCGAAAACCTCTCGCTTGGCGAAATGCGGCCCTGTCGCACGGCCAGTTCCGCCGTGCTGCGCAGGTCTTCAAGAATGCGGCGGGGATCGTATTCCACATAACTGAGGATGTCCGCCACAGAGTCGCCCCGAATTTCGCGCACGTATTCGTAACTTCCATCCTCGGCCACACGGATGGACACCACGTTGGTGTCGCCCATGAGGTTATGCAGGTCGCCCAGGGTTTCCTGGTATGCGCCCACAAGGAACACGCCAAGATAGTATTCCTCGCCATCACGCAGGGGGTGCAGCTCCAGCGTGGGCTTCATGCCCTGGGGGTCGATGAACTGGTCGATACGGCCGTCGGAATCGCAGGTAATGTCCGAAATGATGGCATGGCGCGAGGGGAATTCCCTGAGCCGATGTATGGGCATGACCGGGAAAAGCTGGTCAATGGCCCAGGTATCGGGCAAGGACTGGAACACGCTGAAGTTGCCGTAATAGATGTCGGCCAGGCTCACATCAATGTCGGCCAGGTCGCGGGGAACATTCTTGAGGCGGGTTTTTTCCTGGGCAATGCGCATGATGATGGCCCAGAAAAAACGCTCGGCAATGGTGCGCTGGCGCAGGTTCACCCGGCCGGTGGAGAAAAGCTGGCGCATTTCATCGCGATAATAGATGGCGTCGTTATAGCATTCCTGCAGGTTGCGCAGACTGATGTTAGCCAAGGTTTCCTTCAGGTTTTGCACCGGCTCGGGCATGCCCTCGGGCAGATTTTCGGGCAGTTGCGCCTCTTCAATGGTGCTTACGTCCAGCACATTGAAAAGCAGCACCGAATAATACGCCACGGTGGCGCGGCCGGACTCGGTGATGATGTGCGGGTGAGGCACATTTTCCACGTCCAGGATGCTCATGATGGTTTCCACCACGTCGGTGCAGTATTCATCCATATTGTAGTTGCGCGAGGAAATGAAGTTGGTGTGCGAACCGTCATAGTCCACAGCCAGGCCGCCGCCCAGGTCAAGGTAACCCATAGGTGCGCCTTCCTGGATAAGGCCCACGTAAAGGCGCGCGCCTTCCATCACGCCCGTGCGGATATCGCGAATGTTGGAAACCTGCGAACCAAGGTGGTAATGCAGCAGCTTGAAGCAGTCCAGCATGTCGTGGCTTTTGAGGGTATCCACCACGTCCACCACCTGGGCCGGAGAAAGGCCGAAGGTGGAACGCTCGCCGCCGGAATCCGTCCAGTGGCCGCCGGCCTTTACGGCCAGCTTGGCGCGCACGCCGATATTGGGGCGAACGCCAAGAGCCTTGCTGCGTTCCAGCAACACGTTCAGTTCGCTGGGCATTTCAAGCACAAAAAACACGTTAAAGCCCATGCGCAGGGCCTGAAGGCCCAGATCCATGAACTCTTCGTCCTTGTACCCGTTGCACACGATGCAGGCTTCCCTGTCCTGCATGAGCGACACCGCGGCGATCAGCTCGGCCTTTGAGCCGACCTCAAGCCCGTGATGGTAGCGCGCGCCGAACTGGGCGATCTTTTCCACCACCTGCTGCTGCTGGTTCACCTTGATGGGAAAAACGCCCCGGTAGGCCCCGGTATAGCCGAGATTTTTTATGGCCTTGCGAAAGCTTTCATGAATGTTCGCTATGCGCGAGTCGAGAATATTTTCCACGCGCAGAAGCACGGGCATGTCATAGCCCCTGTCACGCAGGCCGGAGATGATCTCCGGTATGGAAACCTGCGGGCCTTTGGGGCCTTGCGGGCAGATAACCACTTCGCCCGCGTCGGAAACGTCAAAATATCCGGCCCCCCAATTGCGGATGCCGTACAGTTCGATGGAATCCTCCACCCGCCACTGCTGCAATGCGCGGTTTTTTGCCAATTCTCACTCCTTGTATCGCCCGCCGGGCGAGGGTTAAATACTGCACGCAAAAAAGAGGCGTAATTATGCCGGGAAGGGGGGGAAAGTCAATATTGGCAGTGTTGCGGAACAGGCTTTTTTCATCACCGCCCTGCCCCGTCAAATCACCCGGCGGCAGGCCCTCAAGCCGTGCCGCACAGGCCCGGATCAAGCGTAAAAAACGTGGCCGGCACTGCCCTCTTGACGCGGGGCGCGCCTTGCTTCACCCTGTGGACACCAG
>NZ_JBAIYW010000166.1:0-2353 GCF_036763055.1 Desulfovibrio sp. 1214_IL3152
CGGCATGGCACATGCGTTCGCCGCCCTGGCAGTGCAGGGTAAGCATGCTCACGCCCACGCCCGAAGCCGCCTTGACGGCCTGAGCCACCGTGTGCGGTATGTCATAAAATTTGAGATCCAGAAAGATACTGTAGCCCAGAGCGGCCAGGTCTTCAAGCAAGGGCGGCCCGGCGTGGGTGAACATCTCCATGCCCACCTTGCACCAGGGCGCTGTTCCTGCCAGCGTGCGGGCAAGGGCAAGAGTTTCCTCTCTGCTGGGCACATCAAGTGCCACCATAAGTTGTGGAACGGTATTTGCGCTTTTCATGATGTAATCCGGCTCGTGGCGTCAGTAAAATAAACGTGGCTGCTTTGCGGCATGCCGGGGCAAGGGCGGCGGCTCAACCGCGCAGCACTGCTTCCGAAAGGTCGGGGTTGCGGCCTGGGGTAAGGCTTGCCGCCACAAAAACCGAGCGCAGCTCGTCATAGGCCACGTCCAGGCTGTCATTGACCACCAGAGCATCATACCAGCGGGCTTCGGGTATTTCCTGCCGCGCGTTGGCAAGGCGGCGCTCAATGGTTTTTTCGTCGTCCAGGCCCCGGCTGCGCAGGCGGCGCTCAAGCTCGGTCATACTGGGCGGCAGGATGAAAACAAAGACCGCCTCGGTGAGGGAAAGCTTCAGTTGGGCCGCGCCCTGCACGTCAATGTCAAAAAGCAGGTCCTGCCCAAGGCGCAGGTTTTCCTCCACCGGGGCCAGGGGGGTGCCGTAAAGGTTGCCGTGTACCTCGGCCCATTCGGCAAAATACCCTTCGGCGCGGCGCTGTTCGAATACTTCACGGCTGATGAAAATATAGTCCTTGCCGTCCACTTCGCCCTGCCGGGGCTGGCGGGTGGTGCAGGAAACAGAGTAACCCAACTGGGGAAAGGCCCGCAGCAGGCGTTGAACCAAAGTTGTTTTTCCCGCCCCTGAGGGGGCGCTCAAGACCAGGGCAATGCCTTGTCGGGGCATCAGATTCCTTCCTCTTGCGCAAAGCGCTGGCTGATGGTTTCAGGCTGTATGGATGAAAGAATGACGTGGTTGGAGTCCGTCACAAGGATGGAGCGGGTTTTACGCCCCTGTGTGGCATCTATGAGCCGCCCCTGCGTCCGCGCGTCTTCCCGCAGACGCTTCATGGGCGAAGACGCAGGGCTGACAATGCCTACAACCCGGCCCGCCAGCACATAGTTTCCGAAACCTATATTGATGAGTCGTTCGCGAGACATGGCCTATTCCAGATTCTGGACCTGCTCACGGCATTTTTCCAGTTCATTCTTGAAGTCCACGACAAGGCGCGACAACTGCACATCGGGCAGCTTGTTGCCGCACGTGTTGATTTCGCGAAAGCATTCCTGAAGGGTAAAGTCAAGGCGGCGGCCCGCATCGCGGCCCGCCTGCAAAAGGTCGTGCAGGCGCTCAAGATGGGTGGAAAGGCGGGTAAGTTCCTCGCTCACATCCAGCCGGTCGGCAAGAACCACAATTTCCTGCAAAAAACGGCCTTCTTCCAGTTCCTGACCATTCTGGGCCAGGGCCTCGCCCAGGCGCTCACGCATGATATTGGCGCGTTCTTCCTTGATGGCCGGGGCGCGCTCCGCGATAAGCCCCGTCCACTCCTCCATGCGCAGAATGCGTGAATGCATGTCTGTGGCCAGGGCGCGGCCTTCGGCGGCGCGGGCCTCGTTCCAGTCTTCAAGGGCGAGGGCCAGCCCTTCTTCAAGGCTGGTTGTCACATCCTCATCCATTTCCTCGCTGGAGTCGTTCCAGAGCGAGGGGATCTGCATAAGCGCGCTGTAATCCGGCATGAAGTCATCGCCACGGGCCTGCGCAAGGCTGTACAGGCTGTCAAGCATGGCATTGGCCTGTCCGGCGTCAAAGCGCGCGACAGGGATTTCGCCGGGGGCGTATTGCAGGGTCAGACTGATGTCTACCCGGCCGCGCGAGGCGAAGCGACGAACGACTTTTTCAAGGCGGGGTTCAAGGCTGCGCACGGGCAGGGGGAGGCGCCACTTGAGGTCAAGGTGGCGGCTGTTGACGCTCTTGACCTCCCATTGCTGGATTGTGCGGGTATTTTCAACGAGGCAGCGGCCAAAGCCGGTCATGCTGCGGAGCATAGGTTCCTTCCCGGATATAAAGTATTGGGGCAAGTGTAGAGCAAGCCCTTGACGAATGCAAGAAAGCCCTTGGCATGCCGGGCCAAGGGCTGAATATTTTTCAGGTAATCCACCGGATTACCTGGGCGCTGTTTTCTGGCCGCCGCCTGGAGCAAAGATATGCGGCAGGCAGGCGGGCAACAGGCCCTACGTGCCTCAGGAAAGGCCGCCCGTGCCGCCGGAACC
>NZ_JBAIYW010000447.1:0-2345 GCF_036763055.1 Desulfovibrio sp. 1214_IL3152
CGCTGGCGCTGCGCAAAAGTTCGCAGCCCGCCCCCTGGAATACCTTTCAGCGCGTGTACGCCGAGCCTCTGGTTATGGGTGTGGAAGAGCGGGGGCTGGACCTGCCCGAACGCCCCCTGCATTCCTTTACCGATCTTTTTCCCTTGCCCGGCGCGCAGGATCGCCCGTGGCAGCATCTCGCCACAGGACTCAAGGAGTGGAAAGGCAGCCGCCGGCAGGTTGTGCTGAGTTTTTCTTCCGGCAGAAGCCGCGCAAAGTTCCTGAAGCTTGCGGAACAGGACGGCATCATACCCGCTTTGCGGTATGCGCCCGATCAGCGGGGGCTGTTTGCCCTGGTTTCGCCGTTCCGCTCCGGGGCCGAGCTTGTGTGGGACGATGTGCTGGTGCTGGGCGAAGACATCCTTTACCCCAAGGCTGAAAAGACGCCCCGTATTTCTTCCCGCGTTTTCAAGGGGCTGGACACCTTTGACGACCTCAGGCCCGGCGATCTGCTTGTTCACAGGGACTACGGCATCGGCCGCTTTGCCGGTCTGCATCATCTTGATCTCAATGCCGCGGCCAACGATTTTCTGCTGGTGGAATATTCCGGGCGCGACAAGCTCTATGTGCCTGCCGACAGGCTGGGGCTTATCCAGCGTTTCAAGGGCACTGAAGGCGTGGAACCTGCCCTTGACCGTCTGGGCGGGGCGGCCTGGGTGGCCGGCAAGGAAAAAGCGCGCAAGGCCATTGAAAAAATTGCCGCCGATCTTGTGGAAATGTATGCCTACCGCAAGGTGACCAAGGGCTTTCGCTACGATCCCCCCGGCGAGCTGTACCACGAGTTTGAGGCCACCTTCGGCTTTGAGGAAACGCCCGATCAGGCCAAGGCCATTCAGGATGTGCTGGACGATATGGACAGGCCGCGCCCCATGGATCGCCTTGTGTGCGGCGACGTGGGCTTCGGCAAGACAGAGGTGGCTCTGCGCGCGGCTTTTCGTGCTGCTTCCGAAGGGCGGCAGGTTGCCCTGCTGTGTCCCACCACGGTACTTGCCGAGCAGCATTACCAGACGTTTCGCGCGCGCCTGGCCGGCTTTCCCGTCAATGTGGGCCTGCTCAGCCGTTTTGTGCCGCGACCCAGGCAAAAAGAGGTGCTCAAGGCTGCCGCGGCCGGGCAGATAGACATTCTCATCGGCACGCACCGCATCCTTTCCAGCGATGTAAAGCTGCCCAACCTGACGCTGCTTGTTCTGGACGAGGAACAGCGTTTCGGCGTGCGCCACAAGGAAAAACTCAAGGCCCTCAAGAAAAACGTGGACGTGCTGACGCTCACGGCCACGCCCATACCGCGCACCCTCCAGCTTTCCATGTCCGGCATCCGCGAGCTTTCCATCATAGAAACCGCGCCGCAGGACCGCAAGCCCGTTGCCAGCGCCGTGCTGCGCAAGGACGACAATGTGCTGCGCAAGGTGCTGGAACGGGAAATAGAGCGGGAAGGGCAGGTGTTCTGGGTCTATAACCGTGTTCAGGGGCTGGAGCGCGTGGCCGAATATGTGCGCGGGCTTGTGCCGGACGCCCGCGTGGGCATGGCCCACGGGCAGATGTCCGAGACCGAGCTTGAAGACACCATGCACAAATTCTGGCACGGCGAACTGGACGTGCTGGTCTGCACATCCATTGTGGAGTCCGGCCTGGACTTTCCCCGCGCCAATACGCTTGTGGTGGATCAGGCGCAGATGTTCGGCCTGGGGCAGTTGTATCAGCTGCGCGGGCGGGTGGGCCGCAGCGACAGGCAGGCATATGCCTTTTTTGTGGTTCCCGATGCCGAGCGCCTCACGGCCGTGGCCGAAGAGCGCCTGCGCATCATTCTTGACATGGACTATCTGGGCGCAGGCTTTCAGGTGGCCATGGAAGATTTGCGTCTGCGCGGGGCCGGGAATATACTGGGCGAGGTGCAGTCCGGGCATATGTGTCGGGTGGGGCTGGATCTTTATCTTGAGATGCTTGAGGAGGCCGTGGGCCGCCTCAAGGGCACGCCCGAAAGTCCGGTCGCCGAAACAGAGCTTACGCTTGGCCTGCCTGCCCATATTCCGGCATCGTATATTGATGACGGCCGTGAGCGGCTGCGCTGCTACAAGGCGCTTACTTCCGCCCAGGGCGGGGCCGCACGCGAGGAAACAGCCCTTTCCATACGTGACCGTTTCGGCCCCTTCCCCGAGGAACTGACGAACTTTCTGGCGGTGCTGGACTTCAAGCAGTTTCTTACGGAACTGCAGGTGCAGAAGGCCGACGTACACCGCGAGCATGTACGCCTGACCTGGCCCGACGGGCAAACGGCCGTGCAGCCCGAGCGCATTGTGGCCCTGGCC
>NZ_JBAIYW010000557.1:0-2343 GCF_036763055.1 Desulfovibrio sp. 1214_IL3152
AGCCACGATTCCACAGCCAGCAGTTCTCTGGGGCTGATGCGACCGGTATCCTGCAACAGGGCGGCGGAGTCGCGGCGCATAAGCCGTTGGCGCAACCACGCCCGGTCTGCGGAAGAGAGCGTGCGCAAGAGCGCGGCCATTTCCTCACGGTTTTTGTTTTTTTCCATACCGTATCCTGTCATTTTTTAGGTCTTATACATAAAAAAATACCAGGTTGTATAGTGTTCACGCTTTTTACAAAAAACGTGACCTCCTTGCCCGTCCAGACGGCTCCTGTATGAGTTAGTCAAAACTATCGCGTTACAACGCGAGGGAGGAGCCTATGAAAAAATCGTTCTTTTCCCGCATTTTTCTTGCTCTGGCTTGTGTGGGGCTGTTGAGCCTGCCCGCGCATGCCGCCGAGATGACGGTTTCAGGAGCGGCCAGCCTTACCAATGCCTTTACCGAACTGAAAGGCATGTTTGAAAAACAGCATCCGGGCCTGAAGGTCAATGTCAACTTTGCCGCCTCCAACCCGCTGCTCAAGCAGATTCAGGAAGGCGCGCCCGTTGACGTGTTTGCCTCGGCCGACCAGGCCACCATGGACAAGGCCGCGGCCGCGAAAGTGGTGGACCCCGCCACCCGCAAAAATTTTGCGGAAAACGACCTGGTGCTCATCGTGCCCGCGGGCAGCAAAAAACCCGCCGGACTTGCCGACCTGAGGAAGTTCAAAAAAGTTGCCATCGGCAATCCTGATTCCGTGCCTGTGGGCCGCTACACCAAGGCCGCCCTTAGCGAAGCCAAGCTGTGGGACGACCTGCAGCCTGCCCTGATTCAGGGCAACAGCGTGCGCCAGGTGCTGGATTATGTGGCGCGCGGCGAGGTTGACGCCGGTTTCGTGTACGCCACCGACGCCAGGCAGATGGCGGACAAGGTGGACGTGGTCATGGTTGTGGGCGGCCATGAGCCGGTAACCTATCCCATTGCCGTGGCGCTTACCGGAACCAATCCCAAGATGGGCCAGGCGTTTCTGAATTTTGTGCTTTCTCCCGAAGGCCAGGCTGTTCTGGCAAAGTACGGTTTTTCCAAGCCGTAGACTGTGCCGGATATCTGCTTGCGGTGACCTGTCTGCCGTAGCAGGATGAGTCTTGCAGCGTACAGGCTGTCGCGGGGCGGCGGCCTGTACGTCCGATTTCAGGGGGGCCGCCACGGCAGAGGCGGCGGTTGGGGCGGCATTGAATGCCGGAACAGGAGCATGGCAACGATTTTCGTGGAGGAGTGGTTTTTTGATGGATCTTGACGGCATCTCCATCTGGAGCCCGCTGGAGCTTTCGCTCCGTGTGGCGGGCACGGCCACCCTGGTCTCTTTTGTGGCGGCCACCCTCATGGCCTGGCTGCTGGCCCGAAAAAAAGGCCCCATGCCCGCGCTGCTGGACGCCCTGTGTACCTTGCCCCTGGTTTTGCCGCCCACGGTGCTTGGTTACTATCTTATTCTTCTGGTGGGGCGGCGCGGCCTTATGGGTCACTGGCTGGCCGAGATGGGCATAACTCTCATCTTTTCTTGGAAAGGGGCCGTGGTGGCGGCCACGGTGGTGGTGTTTCCGCTTATCTACAAGTCCGCCAGAGCTGCCCTTGAGCAGGTGGACTCGCATCTTGAGGATGCTGCCCGCACTCTTGGGGCTTCGGAATGGCGCGTATTTGTCAGCGTGTCCTTGCCGCTGGCCTGGAAAGGAATTTTTGCGGGGCTGATGCTGGCTTTCGCGCGGGGCATGGGCGAGTTTGGCGCTACGCTCATGATTGCGGGCAATATTCCCGGCAAAACGCAAACTCTGGCCCTTGCCATTTATGACGCTTTTCAGGCCGGTAACGACGCGCAGGCCACCTGGCTCGTCATTGTCACGTCGCTGGCCTGCGTGAGCATGCTCATGGCGGCGGAACTGCTGCTCAAGCTGAAAAGGCGGCGGTGATGATTTCCTTGCGCTTGTATAAAAGTTTTAAAAACGCGGCCGTCCCCTTCAGCCTGGATGTGGACTACGAGATCGGCGACGAGCACAAAAACGTGGTGCTCTTTGGTCCTTCCGGCTCCGGAAAAAGCCTGACCATGCAATGCCTTGCGGGGCTTGTGCGGCCGGATTCCGGGCATATCCGCCTTGGCGGGCGCACCCTGTATGACGGGCAGGCCAATGTCTTTGTTCCTGCACAGCGCCGCCGTATCGGCTATATGTTTCAGGATTACGCGCTGTTCCCTCATCTGACCCTGCTGCAGAACGTGGCCTACAGCGGCACGGGCTTTTGGCCCTGGCGCGTCTGTCCGGCCCAGCAGGAACGGGCGCAGTCCGTGCTGGAGCTTTTCGGCATCGGGCA
>NZ_JBAIYW010000301.1:0-2343 GCF_036763055.1 Desulfovibrio sp. 1214_IL3152
TGAGCGGTGTGGAAGACGTTTTTGCGCTGGATACCCCGGACCTGCACGCGCTGCTGGAACAATGCGGCCACGGCCACGGGCGCCTCCTGCTGCTGCATGCGGGGGAACTGAATCTGACTGCCGCTTTTGCACAGACTCTCGGCCTGCCCTGCTGGCAGGAAGACCGACCGCCAACGCTGGTACTGCCCCCGGCCCATGCAGAAAGCAGCTCCGGCGCGTGCGCCGAAAGTCCCGAATTTGACATGGAAGCTCTGGCCTTTGCGCAGGCCGGAGCAAACTTTGTGCAGTATGCCGCCCCAACGCACGCATCTTTTTCCGAAAACGCGATGCAAGACGTTCCGGCGCAAGGCACATGCACGGCCCGTGCCGCCGCGCAAAACGTTTTTCTGCCGAAAATCCTGGCAGCGGCCCCCCATCTGCCGCACCCTGCCGGAGCAAACGTCGCAAAACCCCATGCGCGATATGTTCTTTCCGGCCATGCCAGACATTCCGCCCGTTGCCGGGAGAAACACGCGCACGCAAGCGCCCCTCTGCTTACCCTGACGCCGGGCTGCGAGGGCTTCTGGCTGCACCCCGGTCTTACACCGGACTTTTTTCGCGTACACAGCCTGGCCTTCGGCCTGTTATAACCAGCCAGCCCAGGAGCCGCCATGTCGAGCCAATCCAGCATTGACCGCATCCGCAACATCGGCATCATAGCCCATATCGACGCAGGCAAGACCACCCTGTCCGAGCGCATGCTGTTTTACAGCCGCAAAATCCACCGTATGGGCGAAGTGCACGACGGCGCAGCCACTATGGACTTCATGCCCGAAGAGCAGGAACGCGGCATTACCATCATGTCCGCCTGCACCACATGCCAGTGGAACGGCCATACCATAAATCTCATTGATACCCCCGGGCACGTGGATTTCACCATTGAGGTGGAACGCTCCCTGCGCGTGCTGGACGGGGCCGTCGGCGTTTTTTGCGCTGTGGGCGGCGTGGAGCCGCAATCAGAAACCGTCTGGCGGCAGTCTGAGGACTTCGGCGTCCCCAAGATAGCCTTTATAAATAAAATGGACAGGATGGGAGCTGACTTCGAGGCGGTTTTAGCCGCCATGCGCCAAAGGCTCGCCGCCAATGCGGTCGCGGTTGCCATCCCCCTTGGTCAGGGCGAAGATTTTCGCGCAGTTCTTGACCTTGTGCATGAAGAATGCCTGACTTTTGACGAGAATGATCAGGGGCAAACCGTGCGACACGCCCCCTTCTCGCCTGAACAGGCTGCGCTGGCCGCTCCGTGGCGAGAGCAGATGCTGGAAAAACTGGCCGAGGCTGATGAGGAATTTCTGGTTCCCTACCTTGAAAACACGCATGACGCCAATGCCGTTCTCGCCGCCATGCGCCGGGCCGTCCTGGCCCGTAGCATAACCCCGGTCTTCTGTGGTTCTGCCCTGCGCAACGCCGGTATACAGCCTGTGCTGGATGCCGTGTGCCGCTGGCTGCCTTCTCCGCTGGATGTTCCCCCGCCTGTGGGGCTGGACGCTCAGGGACATGAGGTCACGGTGCTGCCCGATGCCGGCGCTCCGGCGGTGGCGCTTGTGTTCAAAGTTCTGCTTGAGGAAAACAGAAAACACTGTTTTCTCCGCATGTACGCGGGGCGCATTCATGAAGGCGACAACCTGCGCAACACGACACAGGGCAAAGATGACCGCCTGAACCGTCTTTACAGGCCCCACGCCGACCGCCGGGAACAGCTTGAGATGGCCTCTGCCGGAGAAATTGTCGTGGCCGTAGGCCTGCGCTCGGCCCATACCGGCGAAACTCTCACCTCGCGTGACAGGCAGCTTTCGCTTGAAAGCATTGAGGCCAACGCCCCGGTGATCACCCTCGCCCTTGAGCCGCGCAATGCCGATGAAGGCAAAATTCTGGACGAAGCCCTGACCCGCTACGCCGAAGAAGATCCCACCCTCAAGATGCAGATGGATGACGATACGGGCATGCGCATGGTTTCCGGCATGGGCGAACTGCACCTGGATGTGCTGCTGGAACGCATGCGGCGCGAATACGGCATCAGCCCACGTTCGGGCAACCCGCAGGTCGTCCTGCGCGAAACCGTGCGCAAGGAAGCCGCCGCCACCGTGACTTTTGACCGAGAACTGGGCAAAGAGCACCATCAGGGTACGGTAAGACTGCGCGTGGCCCCCCGGCCGCGTGGCAGCGGCAATCTCGTGGAAGTGGGCGGCTTTCTGCCCGACAATCCCGAAGAGGCACGTAAGATTCTGCCCCGCGTGTACGTGGATGCGGCCGTCGAAGGTGTGCGAGACTCCCTGCAAAGCGGCGACATCACAGGCTACCCGGTCA
>NZ_JBAIYW010000250.1:0-2334 GCF_036763055.1 Desulfovibrio sp. 1214_IL3152
TCGGGCCTCGCTCGTGGGTGCAGAATGGGACCACGCGCCTGCCGTAAAAATCCGTCTGGCCGAGAAAGGAGCGGAGCGGGGCCGGAATGGTGTCGTGCCATACGGGGCCGCCGATCAGGACGAGATCGTAGTTGCACATGCACGGGACGGAGAACCGCAGCTCCGGCAGCAGGTTTTCCTCAAGCTCCCAGCGGGAGACGGCCTCGACGGTTGCCGCTTCGTAGCCTTCCACAGGCTCTACGCCGAAAAGCACCCCGCAGGTACGGTCCCGGATCATCCGGGCGACGGCCAGGGTGTTGCCGGTGTGCGAGTAGCAGGCCACAAGCACCCTCAGGCAGGATCCGGAAAGGCTGTTCATGAATATTTTTTTCATCAGATTGCGCGCGGCCCGGTAACCGGCCGCACATCTCCCATGAAGGACTTATATATTCGGTAATCCGGGTACAACAGATACGATTTTATCTAAATTTTGCACAATTCTGCCCCGGTCTTTCCCGGTGCCTTAAGGCGTGCTATTGAAGAATCCGGACGAATTTTACATGGAGCGTGAACATGCGTGATACGACAGACAGAACATATGCGATCCTGAGAGAAAAGCTGCTCCGGCGGATGCCCGCCCCGGGCACCTACCCGACGCCGGTGCCGGGCTTTGTGCTGAACCGCCGGGACGAAGTCAATATTCCCGAAAACTGCTGGAACAAGCCCATTCTGGCGATGACGGTCCAGGGGGCCAAGCGGGTGGTGGTCGGAAACGAGGAATATCGTTACGGCGCGGGCAACTGCCTGCTGGCCGGGGTGGACATGCCCAACCTGAGCTATCTTACCGAGGCCTCGCCGGAAAATCCCTATCTGGTGATGACCCTGGAACTGGACAGCCATCTGACCACCCAGCTCGCGGCGCAGATTCCGCCCGCAAAAGGCCCCGGTAAGACTTCCTCCGCGGGCGGCAGCATGGGCGGCGTCGCCGTCATGCCGACCGACCCGGAAATTCTCCAGGCTTTCGGGAGGATGCTGGATCTTCTGGACACCCCGGAACAGATTCCGCTTCTTGCGCCTCTGATTTCCAGGGAGATTCACCTTTTGCTGCTGCTCGGACCGCAGGGCGAGCTGCTCAAATCCCTCAATACCCAGGGAACCCAGGGCAACCAGATATTCCAGGGCATCAACTGGCTGCGCGACAATTTCATGCAGCCGCTGGACGTGGACGAGCTGGCCAGGCGCCTGAACATGGCCCCGCCGACCTTCCGCAAGCACTTCAAGGCCGTTACCAGCATGAGCCCGACCCAGTACCACAAGCACCTGCGGCTCTATGAAGCCCAGCGGCGCATGCTGGAGGACCATGAGGACGTCTCAAAGGCGAGCTACGCGGTGGGCTACGAAAGCCTTACCCAGTTCAACCGCGAATATAAGCGCCTGTTCGGCGATGCGCCGCAGAGGAACGTGACGCAAATCCAGGCTTCTGCCTGAGCCGGAAACACCTGACCGTATACAAAGCCGGTGAGCGTCGCTCCCGGCTTTTTTCTATGCTCGTCCGCGGAAACGGCAGGAAAGTGCAAAAATTAGATAAATCTGTATCTTTTGTTTTGCCGTGCCGGAGCTATTCTCCTGAAAATGATGAATCACAGGCGGCGCTGAGTATGCGCGGTTCCTGAAAACAACCTTCCAAGGAGAATAGACATGCAATACGTTAACCTCGGGCGCACAGGCCTGAAAGTCAGCCGGCTCTGCCTCGGCACCATGAATTTCGGCGACGCCACGGACGAGCAGACCGCTTACCAGATTATGGACAAGGCCATTGAAACGGGCGTCAACTTTTTTGATTCCGCCGACGTGTACGGCGGACCGCAAACGCCCGACATGGAAAAAGGCTTCGGCACGTCCGAAGAAATCATCGGCCGCTGGCTGGAGAAGAGCGGCAAGCGCAACGACATCGTGCTGGCCACCAAGTGCTACCAGCCCATGGGCCTCGGCCCCAACGACCGCCGCCTTTCGGCCTACCATATCCGCCAGGCGTGCGAAGACAGCCTGCGCCGCCTGAAAACCGACCGCATCGACCTGTACCAGATGCACCACATCGACAGGACCACGCCCTGGGAAGAAATCTGGCAGGCCATGGAACTTTTGGTCCAGCAGGGCAAGGTGCTCTACATCGGCAGCAGCAACTTCGCGGGCTGGGATATCGCGACGGCCCAGGGCATGGCCCGCCAGCGCAACTTCATGGGCCTGGTTTCCGAGCAGAGCCTGTACAACCTGACCGTGCGCGCCCTGGAACTCGAAGTCATCCCGGCCTGCCGCCATTACGGCCTCGGCCTCATTCCCTGGAGCCCCATCGGC
>NZ_JBAIYW010000269.1:0-2306 GCF_036763055.1 Desulfovibrio sp. 1214_IL3152
AAAAAGGTGGAAATTCCTTTCTATAAAGAAGGCACGGCCCGCAAGAAGCTGGTCTGACGCGCGCGGCATTCTGTCGGCCGCTTTGCGGCGCAGACCTGCCGCCCGCGAGAAACGTGAAGGCTTGTAGCCCGAGAGGGCGCGTACTGTTCCCCCCAACTACATATTTCAGGAGAATGCACATGGCTACCAATCCCTCGGATCTGTTGTACAGCAAGAGCCACGAATGGGTGCGCCTGGAAGGCGACGAGGCCGTGGTGGGCATCACCCACTTTGCCCAGGAATCTCTTGGCGACATCACCTATGTGGAGCTGCCGCTCGTGGGTGATGAAGTGAGCGAAGAAAGCGAATTCGGCTCCATTGAATCCGTCAAGGCCGCCAGCGACCTCATTTCGCCCGTGAGCGGCGATGTGGTCGGCATCAATACCGCCCTGGAGCAGGCGCCTGAAAAGTGCAATGCCGATCCTTATGGCGAAGGCTGGCTCATGCGCGTCAAGTTTTCCAGCAAGCCCGAAGGGCTTTTGGACGCAGCAGCCTACGAGGCGTTCTGCGCCGCCGAAGGCCATTAAAGCACGTATTTTTCCGGCCTCTGGACTTGCCGTGCGGTTTCTCGCCGCACGGCGGCCAGAGCCGGGAGAATGGACCGGACAGCGCGGGCAGCGGCACGCCCCGGCCGGAAAACAGAACCTTGCGGGCTCGCAGGTTACACGGGTCTGGACAGAATCTGTTTCGAATCTGTTTCGAGTTTGGCCCGAATCTGGCCCGAACCTGCCCCGAACCTGTTATGGGCTTGCCCGCACAGGACGGGCAGCCGCCGGATATTTCATGAAACGGCGGGCAAAACGGCTCTCCGGCATGCCCCGGTATGCCGCCGAACTGCCGTCAAGCTGTCGTTGACCTGCCGTGCAGGCGAGAGCCGTTCGACGTCCCCGTACTCTGCGTCATCATGCTTTTTTCAGGCACACGTTCACGCGTAACATGCTCAAGGAGCGGATATGCCATACATCCCCCACACGCCGGAAGAGTTGCAGGAAATGCTCTCTGTGGTTGGCGTGCGCGATCTGGACGGCCTTTTTGCCGATATCCCCCCAGAAATGCGCCCCAAACAGTTCAATCTGCCCAAAGGCCAGTCCGAAGCCGCGGTCTGCGCCTATTTTGAAGGTCTGGCCGCCAAAAACTGCCCGGATCTCGTGTCTTTTCTGGGCGCGGGCTATTATGCCCACGACATTCCCAAGGCCGTGGATGCCCTTGCGGGCCGCAGCGAATTCTATACCTCCTACACGCCGTACCAGCCCGAATGCTCGCAGGGAACCCTTCAGGCCATCTTCGAGTTTCAGACGGCTGTGAGCCGCCTCATGGGCATGGATTGCGCCAATGCCTCTGTGTATGACGGCGGCACGGCCATTTTCGAGGCCGCCATGATGGCCGTGCGCTCCACACGCCGCCGCGTGCTGGTGGTGGACGAGGCCGTCAATCCCATCTGGCGGGTCATGCTGGCTTCATACATTTCCAGCCTTGATCTTGAGCTCAAGACCGTGCAGCAGGAAAAGGGCGTCAGCCGTCTTGACGCGCTCATGGCCGCCATTGACGACACCACCGCCGCCGTGATCGTGCAGAACCCCAACTTCTTCGGGGCCGTGGCGGACTACACCCAGGTCTTTGCCAAAGCCCGCGAGCACAAGGCCTTCGGCGTCATTTCCGTGTATCCCGTCATGCAGTCGGTGCTGAAAACCCCCGGCGAAATGGGTGCGGACGTGGCGGTGGCCGAAGGGCAGAGCATCGGTATGCCCCTTTCTTTCGGCGGTCCCTACCTGGGCCTCATGACCTGCCGCAAGGAACACATTCGCCAGTTCCCCGGCCGTATTGTGGGCCGTACCACCGATGTGGACGGCAAAACAGGCTACGTGCTTACCCTGCAGGCGCGCGAACAGCACATCCGCCGGGCCAAGGCCACGTCCAACATCTGCTCAAACCAGGCCCTGTGCGCCCTGCGGGCGCTTATCCACCTGTCCCTGCTGGGACCCTGCGGGCTTACACGGGTGGCGGAAAACAACATGGCCCTTACCCGTTATGCCGTGGAACGCCTCACCGCCATCAAGGGCATTGAGCTTCTCAACGATGCGCCCTACGGCAATGAGGTGGCCCTGCGCCTGCCCATGCCCGCCCAGATGCTGGTGGATGCCCTGTCCGCGCACGGCTGCGTGCCCGGCTATCCTCTTGGCCGCTACTATCCCGGTATGGAAGACGTGCTGCTGCTGGCCTGCACCGAGCGTAACAGCCGTCAGCAGATCGGCATACTGGCCGAAACC
>NZ_JBAIYW010000628.1:0-2304 GCF_036763055.1 Desulfovibrio sp. 1214_IL3152
TTTAAATGGAGACTTGTTCAGCAGACTCTTTTACCCGGTGCCTGTGTCGCACAAATAGCTCGCGAGAACGGAATCAACGATAACCTGCTCTTTAACTGGCGGCATCTCTGGCGTAACGGCGGCCTGCAGCCGCCCGGCGAACATGAAACATCGCTACTTCCCGTGACGTTAACGCCGGAGCCGGATAATAAAATCCCGGCACCAGTGCAGATACCTGAACAGATAAATACACTGCCAGACAGTCTGTGCTGCGAGCTGGTTCTGCCGGCCGGAACTCTCAGGCTGAAAGGTGAACTGACACCGGCGTTATTACAGACACTTATCCGCGAAATGAAAGGGAGCAGCCACTGATGATATCTCTCCCTGCCGGTTCGCGTATCTGGCTGGTTGCCGGTATCACCGACATGCGAAATGGCTTTAACGGCCTGGCATCAAAAGTTCAGAACGTCCTGAAGGATGACCCGTTCTCCGGACACCTGTTTATCTTCCGCGGACGCCGGGGTGACCAGATAAAAGTGCTGTGGGCTGACAGTGACGGACTGTGCCTCTTCACCAAACGCCTGGAGCGGGGCCGCTTCGTCTGGCCGGTCACCCGCGATGGAAAGGTTCACCTTACTCCGGCTCAGTTGTCCATGCTTCTCGAGGGCATCGACTGGAAGCACCCGAAACGAACGGAACGCGCTGGAATCCGTATATAACCCGTTGTAAAGTGAGGATATGGACACCTCACTTGCTCATGAGAATGCCCGCCTGCGGGCACTGTTGCAGACGCAACAGGACACCATCCGCCAGATGGCCGAATACAACCGCCTGCTCTCACAGAGGTTGGCGGCTTATGCTTCTGAAATCAACCGGCTGAAGGCGCTGGTTGCAAAACTGCAGCGCATGCAGTTCGGTAAAAGCTCAGAAAAACTTCGCGCAAAAACCGAACGACAGATACAGGAAGCACAGGAGCGAATCAGCGCACTTCAGGAAGAAATGGCGGAAACGCTGGGTGAGCAATATGACCCGGCACTGCCATCTGCACTGCGCCAGTCTTCAGCCCGTAAACCGTTACCGGCCTCACTTCCCCGAGAAACCCGGGTTATCCGGCCGGAAGAGGAATGCTGTCCTGCCTGTGGTGGCGAACTCAGTTCTCTGGGATGTGATGTGTCAGAGCAACTGGAGCTTATCAGCAGCGCCTTTAAGGTTATCGAAACACAACGTCCGAAACTGGCCTGTTGCCGTTGTGACCATATCGTGCAGGCGCCGGTGCCTTCAAAACCCATTGTACGCAGCTATGCCGGAGCGGGGCTTCTGGCCCATGTTGTCACCGGGAAATATGCAGACCATCTGCCGTTATACCGCCAGTCAGAAATATACCGTCGTCAGGGAGTGGAGCTGAGTCGTGCCACGCTGGGGCGCTGGACTGGTGCCGTTGCTGAACTGCTGGAGCCACTGTATGACGTCCTGCGCCAGTATGTGCTGATGCCCGGTAAAGTCCATGCCGATGATATCCCCGTCCCGGTCCAGGAGCCGGGCAGCGGTAAAACCCGGACAGCCCGGCTGTGGGTCTACGTCCGTGATGACCGTAACGCCGGTTCACAGATGCCTGCGGCGGTCTGGTTCGCGTACAGCCCGGACCGGAAAGGCATCCATCCACAAAATCACCTGGCCGGTTACAGCGGAGTGCTTCAGGCCGATGCTTACGGTGGCTACCGGGCGTTATACGAATCCGGCAGAATAACGGAAGCCGCGTGTATGGCCCATGCCCGGAGAAAAATCCACGATGTGCATGCAAGAGCTCCAACCGATATCACCACGGAAGCCCTGCAGCGTATCGGTGAACTGTATGCCATCGAGGCAGAAGTCCGGGGATGTTCAGCAGAACAGCGTCTGGCGGCAAGAAAAGCCAGAGCTGCGCCACTGATGCAGTCACTGTATGACTGGATACAGACTCAGATGAAAACACTGTCGCGTCACTCGGATACGGCAAAAGCGTTCGCATACCTGCTGAAACAGTGGGAGGCCCTGAACGTGTACTGCAGTAATGGCTGGGTGGAAATCGACAACAACATCGCAGAGAACGCCTTACGGGGTGTGGCCGTGGGCCGGAAAAACTGGCTGTTCGCAGGTTCCGACAGCGGTGGCGAACATGCGGCGGTGTTGTACTCGCTGATCGGCACATGCCGTCTGAATGCGTATTACCGTGAAGGAGATCGGTGAGTAACATCGATGGAGATCGGTTCGTGTCACTTTCACAGAACCGTTTTTAAATTACCTTCACTGATCTCCTTCGGTCAACGGAGATTGTATTTTCCGCAT
>NZ_JBAIYW010000045.1:0-2295 GCF_036763055.1 Desulfovibrio sp. 1214_IL3152
GGGGGCAGGCTGCCCAGGGTGTAGGGCGGCTGGAGGCTTGCGCGCTCCCAGAGAATGTCCAGACCCGCAAGCACCGGAGACTGCCTTTTGGCCGACGTGCGGAACACATACAGGGCGTCCCGTGCGCGGGTAAAGGCGACGTAGAGCAGGTTCAGGCTTTCTCTGGCCTGTCGGGCCAGGTCTTCATAATAGGGGCGGCCCAGTGCTTTCTGATTGCGCACCATCATGCTCAGGCCCTGACGTTCCGTGCGCAGAGGCTTGTCAGAAGCGGAAATGTTCAGTGCGGTAAAGGGGACGAAAACCACCGGAGCCTCAAGCCCCTTTGACTTGTGCACAGTCATGACCCGCACGGCGTTCATGTTTTCCGGCATGGGAACTTTTTCTTCCTGGCTTTTGGCATTCCAGTGTTCCAGAAAAGTGGAAAGCGTCGCCATGCCTTTTTCTTCCGCGCTGTGCAGCACTTCCATAAAGCGGCGCAAGAAGGTTGCGGCATCGGGAAAACGCTGTTCCACATCAAGGCGCGCATACCATTCAAGCACCGTGTCATAGGGCGTCATCAGGCCGGACTGGCTGAAAAATGGCGCCAGCAGGCTTTGCCATATGTGCGGCCACCGCTGGCGGAAATTCTGGTACAGAAAGCCTTTCTTCTGGCGGGCGCACCAGCCGTGCAGGTCGATGCCGGCAAGTTCGGCGGCTTCGGGACGGCCATGAAAAATTTCGCCGGTCAGGACGGTGAGCAGGGCGATATTGTCGTCGGGACTGTCGAGAAAGGCCAGCAGGGCCACGGTCTGGACAATAAGAGGATGGGCCGAGAGCAGCAGGCTGTTTTCGGTAATGACCGGAATGCCCAGGCGCACCAGATGATCCGCCATGCGGGCCGCGCCGTCATTGCTGCGCACCAGCACCAGCACGTCCGACCACGGGCGCTGCGGAGCCACATCGTCAAGCAGTATGCGGCCCAGACGGTCAAAAACGGCTTCGCGCAACATTTCCGAAGAGTCCGCCGCAATATCTTCCACCTGCACCAGACCACCGCCGGGCGTGTGCTCAGGACATTCCTGCCGGGTTCCCGCAAAAGCGCTCAGCAGGCTTTTGACAGAAGAATCCATTATTTCCGCAGCCAGATCTTGGGGCATATCGCCGGGCAGAAGGGCGCTCATGACGGCTCTGGCCGTATCCGCCTGCTCCAGAAGGGAAAAGAGGGCATTGTTGTGTTCCACCACCTGACGGCGGCTACGCCAGTTGAACGGCAGACTGTCACGGGCCGTAGAGGTGGCAACGGCGGCAAGCCCCCGGTCTTCAAGGATGCCGTCAAAAAGTTCCGGGTCACCGTCACGCCAGCCGTAAATGGACTGTTTGACATCGCCCACCCAGGTCAGCGATCCGCCACGCGACAGCGCTTCCTCCACCAGAGGACGCAGCGCACGCCACTGTTCCTGGCTTGTATCCTGAAATTCGTCCACAAGGTAATGGGTAAGGCGCGCGCCCAGACGGCAGAGCGTTTCCGGCACGCCGTGATCGCCGGACAAAACCTGCTGTGCCATATGGGGGACGAGCAGGCCGGGGAGCGTTCCCTCCTGTTCCTGATTGTGCAGAAAGGCGTTGGCCAGAATACGCGCCATGCGTATGGACGGTTCAAGGCGCAGGGCCTGCCGCAACAGCTGCCCGTCTTCCATGCATGCCTGCGCGGCCCGGCTAAAAACGCCGTAGGCGTGTTCCACCCCGGAGTCGACAGCAGCGCCTTTTTTAAAAAGTTGGGCTGCGGTGTCCTTGGTCAGAAAAGCCGAATTTTTATATTCGCCTTTGGCCCAGGCTTTGACGGCTTTTTCCGCATTTGCCATCCAGGGCAGGCGGGCGTCGTCGGCTATCCGCAGCAAATGGTCGGCAGCCTGTCTGGCGGCATGGTTAAGGGCAAACAGGCTTTGCTCAAGCTCTTCGTAGGAAGAAAGTTCGCCGTAGCGGCCCAGAAGGGCGCTGTCCAGAAGAGGGCGCAACTGGTGCAGCAGTTTTTCTCCTGCCAGAAAGCCCTTGCTTTGTCCGTGGTGAACCATGGCGCGGCAGACCTGCCGCAAAAGGCCGCGCATATTTTCATCACCTTGCCAGGCTTTTTCCAGCAGAAGGTCCAGGTAGGGCGCAAGCGCTTCTTCGGTGGCAAAGACGGGCTGAAAGTCCGGGTGCAGCCTGAGGTCCAGCGCGGCGGCGCGCACGATGAGATGCAGCAGGCTGTCGATGGTGCGGATGTTCAGCGCGCTCATGTCACGCATGATGGCGTCCACCCAGCGCCCGGCCGAAGCT
>NZ_JBAIYW010000308.1:0-2279 GCF_036763055.1 Desulfovibrio sp. 1214_IL3152
CGCGCCTGCTCCACCGTGTACACGTCTTCCGCCGGAAAACGGCGGTTGAACAGGCGGTTGAGGGCGGCAAGCTGGCTGGGTTTCAGCCCTTGCAGATGGCCTTCTGGTTTTGGAATGGTGTGCTCCTGGCGCAGCGGCGCGCTGTTCGTTGCGGCCGTCAAGGGGGGCCACTTCTGAAAAGAGCAGGGCGGCTTGGGGCCGCCCTGCCTGATGTCGGTTACGGGCGCAGATAGGACGTGATGAGGGCGTCGTAGCGCGAGGTGGCCTCAAAAGCCCTTGAGGCCATGAGTTGGCGGAATTCCAGACTCACGGCATTGTCGTGGCTGCGCATTTCATCCATGGCGGTGGGGTACCATTGGGGAGAAGGCAGCACAAGAATGCTGTGAAAGTTTTTAGCAGCGGCGCGCAGCATACAGGGGCCGCCGATGTCGATTTCCTCCACGGCTTCTTCAAGGGAGAGCTTGCGCTCCACCGCTCCCGCAAAGTCGTAGAGGTTGACGCAAACCATGTCAAAGGGGCGTATGCCTTTTTCAGACAGGGTCAGCATGTGGGATTCTTCGTCCTTGTTTGCCAGGATACCGGCATGGATCTTGGGGTGCAGGGTTTTTACCCGGCCCCCGAGAATCTCGGGAAAGCCGGTGACCGTGCTCACTGCGGTGACGGGCAGGCCCGCCGCCTCCAGCGCCTTCTGCGTGCCGCCGGTAGAGACAAGCTCCACCCCGCGGGCAGTCAGAAAGGTGGCAAAATCCACAAGGCCGCTTTTGTCCGTAACGCTCAGAATGGCACGGCGAATGGGCAAGATGTCCATGAAGCGACTCCTAAAATTTCGTGGGCTTACGCGCCGGAAAGTCCGGCACGGCATAAATGTGACCCGCCCCTGTTATTACAATAAAATGCGCGTTTGCGCAATCTTCGCCGGTGGGCGTCACTGACGGCAGCTCTTGCGGGGCGGGGCGCGCAAGGCTATGCTCTGCGGCGGAGGTTTTATGCTGTTCAAACTCGTATCCTGGAATGTCAACGGGCTGAGGGCTGTTTCTACCAAGGCTGATTGGGACTGGTTTGCGCAAAGTGATGCCCAGGTGGTGGCCTTGCAGGAAACCAAGGCGCACCCGGAACAACTGGGTGAAGACGTGCGTGAGCCTGCGGGCTGGGAAAGCCGCTGGGCGTCAAGCACAGTCAAAAAAGGCTATTCCGGCGTGGCCGTATTCAGCCGTCTGCCTTTCCTTTCCTGGAGCGCTGAGCTGCCGCAGCCGGAATTTCAGGGTGAGGGCCGTCTGCTGCATCTGGAATATCCAGAGTTTCATTTTTTCAACGGCTACTTCCCCAACGGCGGAGCCGAAGAACTGGATGAAAACGGCAAGCCTACAGGCAAGTTCAAGCGCGTACCCTATAAAATGGCATATTTCGAGGCTTTTTTGGCCTATGCCGAAGAATGCCGCAAAAGCAAGCCCATTGTTGTCTGCGGCGATTTCAACATAGCCCACAGGCCCATTGACCTGGCCCGGCCCAAGCAGAATGAAAAATGCACGGGCTTTCTGCCCGAAGAGCGCGCCTTTCTCGACCGCTTCACGGCTATGGGCTATGTGGATACCTTCCGCCATGTGCATGGCGATGCGCCGGACAACTACTCGTGGTGGTCATACAAGACTCGCGCGCGGGCCAAGAATGTGGGATGGCGTATTGATTATTTCTTCGTGTCGCAAGAGCTGGCGCCCGCCATCCGCGATGCATGGATAGAAAACGATGTGTACGGTTCGGACCACTGCCCTGTGGGCCTGAGCCTGGAAGTATGACAAAACGCTGCCGTGATGCTGTCATGGCAGCTGTTTTTTGCCGTCGCATTGCGTTGCGCGCTTGCAGGGGCTGTTGACGCGCCCCGTTTGCACCTGTCGCAACTGCCGTAACTGCCGCACCAGTCGCTCGGGCGCGTGTCACATCCGGCCCTTGCTTGTCCCGACGGGGGCGGATATGAAGCAAACAGACCCGAGCAGATGTGGCGGCGCGGCTCATGTGCGGCTACATATTTTATCTCGCCGGGAGCGGTCCTCATGACGCAAGCGTCACTTCTGAACCCTTTGCCCCACAGTGTCGATGCACAGCCCTATGCGGACAGGCTTGAGCCTGCGGACATGGATTTTCTGCGCCGGACGCTGGGTGAAGACCTGCTTGTCACGGCGGAAGAACTTCATGTTTATGCTTCCGACGCCAGCCTGAAAACGGGCAGCCCCCTGGCCGCCGCCCGCCCCCGGCGTGTGGAGCAGGTGCAGGATCTGCTGGCC
>NZ_JBAIYW010000165.1:0-2279 GCF_036763055.1 Desulfovibrio sp. 1214_IL3152
ATTGAGGTTCTGCACGCCCTCATTGCCGACCCTGGCCCAGGAGCCTTGCACGTCGCTGTCTGTCAGCCACACCTGCACAAAGCGCAACCGCAGGGCAAGCCGCCGCAGGGTGGCGCTGTAAAGCCCCTCCACGCACTGGCAGACCACAGGAGCCGTGCAGCGCTTGCGCCCCGGCCTGTTGAGCACTATGCAAAGCAGCATCTGTGTGTTGGAAAGCCTGTGATAGCGCTCTGCTTCGTCCACATCGTCCATTTCCAGACGCGCGCCGCCCGCGGAAATATTTACCAGCCGGAGCTGCCCGGGACTGCCCTCGCGAAAGCTGAAATCCGGCTCACCCAGTTCGCGCCAATGGGAGGGCAGCCTGCCCCGCAGCCACAGGTCCACGGAACGCACCATCCCTACAGAGGGAAAAATCCGTTCGTGCCTGCGCAGCTCACGCTGCACATAGGCATCGGGCATGCCTATCTCTATCTTGCACTGCCTGCTTTCCGGGTCCACATGATTATGAATGATGCGGGTTTTGCACAAAAAACCCTGACGGGCCTCGGCAGCCGACATTTTGAATCTATGTATAAGCAGAGCGCGCGGCAGATTGAAATAGACAAGACACTGCTCGTCGTTAAGCACATCGGGCAAAAAACTGGCGTTGGACACAAGCAGTATGCTGGACGGCCGCATTTCTTTGATACGGCAGTACACGTCATCCATCTGGCGATTGCGGCTGGTAAAAAGAACCTCGATACAGACCTGACGAGCAAAGGCCGCGCCAAGCAGAGTCCCGAGCAGAGGCTTTTTGACGGCGGTCTGACCGAAAGCACGCCTGAAACGGTTGAAAAAAAGCATTTTCTGCCTCTTGCGGGGCTGCCCCCTGTTCGGGTCCAGAAGTGCACGGCCGGACAGACCGGCCTACGGATAGTAGATTTTTTTATTCCTACAGACGATCGTTGTCAAACGCCCAGACGGCCTGCCCGCGGGGCTTTATGCAGTGCCGCCCGGACGCATGCCGTACCCCTTGCGTCCAGGGCCGCTTGCATATACTGTGCGCGGCATGTCCGACACCATCTTTACCATTGAGCACACCGACGGAGCCGCCCGCGCGGGAACCCTGCGCACGGCGCACGGCACTATTCCCACACCTATTTTCATGCCCGTGGGTACGGTGGGTTCGGTCAAGGCCATTGCCCCTGACGACCTGGCGGCCATAGGCGCGCCCGTCATACTCGGCAATACCTACCACCTCTACCTTCGCCCCGGCGACGAGTTGGTGGCCCGGCGCGGCGGCCTGCACGAATTCGCCTCCTGGCCCGGCTCCATTCTTACGGACAGTGGCGGCTTTCAGGTGTTCAGCCTCAGTTCGCTGCGCAAAATCCGCGAAGAGGGGGTGGAGTTCCGCTCGCACCTTGATGGTTCACGGCACCTGTTCACGCCTGAAAAGGTTTTGCAGATACAGCGCAACCTCAATTCCGACATCATGATGGTGCTCGACGAGTGTGTGCCGTACGGCGCGGACTATGCCTATACCGAAAAATCCCTGGCCCTCACCACGCGGTGGGCCTTGCGCGCCCGTTCGGCCTACCCGGCCGGCACGGCGCACAATCTGCTTTTTGCCATTACCCAGGGCGGCTTTCACAAGGACCTGCGCACGCGCTCGGTGGAAGAACTTTGCGGCCTTGATTTTGACGGCTTTGCCATCGGCGGCCTTTCGGTAGGCGAACCCAAAGACAAGATGTACGACCTGCTCTACCACACCGCCCCCCAACTGCCGGGCAACAAGCCGCGCTATCTTATGGGCGTGGGCACGCCCCTGGATATCGCCAACGGCATCAATGCCGGGGTGGACATGTTCGACTGCGTGCTGCCCACCCGCAACGCGCGCAACGGCACGCTCTATACCTCGCAGGGCAAAATAAACATCCGGCGCAAGCAGTTTGCCGAAGACGACGGTCCCCTGGACCCCAACTGCCGCTGCTACACCTGCCGCACCTTTTCACGCGCCTATCTGCGCCACCTTTACGCCAGCCAGGAATTGCTCTCTTTCCGTCTCAATTCCCTGCACAACCTCACGTACTTTCTCGACCTGGCCCGCAATGCGCGGCAAGCCGTCATCGAGGGCCGTTACGCGGCATTTCTTGCGGGCATTGAGGCGCTCTATCCCGATGAAGCGGCCAGAGCCGCCGCCGGAGCGTAAAGCCGCGCCCCAGAATTGTTGCCGGACAAGCACAGGCCCGTTCCGGTTCAGCCATGTGGAGCAAACGATGTCCCGCATACCTGAACCGGGA
>NZ_JBAIYW010000504.1:0-2268 GCF_036763055.1 Desulfovibrio sp. 1214_IL3152
CGTAAAACAGGACAAGCAGCTTACCTGGGGCAACGGCGGCGCGCCGGGCATCACCCTGGCTGTGGAGCGCCAGCCGGGAACCAATACCGTGCAGGTGGTGGACTCCATCCGCAAGCTCCTGCCGGGCCTTGAGCGCCAGTTGCCGCCGTCCGTTACGCTGGAAGTCTTTTACGACCGTTCCGACTCCATCCGTCATTCAGTGGCGGACGTCAAGTTTACTCTGGTGCTTACGGTTTTTCTGGTGGTGCTGGTCATTTTTGTGTTTCTGCGCAACCTGCCCGCCACCATCATTCCCAGTCTGGCCCTGCCCATGTCGGTCATTTCCACATTTGCCGTCATGGCGGTGCTCGGCTACAGCCTGGACAATCTCTCGCTCATGGCCCTGACGCTGGCCGTGGGCTTTGTGGTGGACGACGCCATCGTCATGCTCGAAAACATCGTGCGCCACCAGGAGATGGGCAAGGACCCGCTGACGGCGGCCTATGACGGATCGGCGGAAATCGGCTTCACCATCGTATCCATGACGGTTTCGCTGGCGGCGGTGTTCATTCCCGTGCTGTTTATGGGCGGCATTGTGGGCCGCCTGTTCAGGGAATTTGCCGTGGTCATCATCGCGGCCATTCTGGCATCGGGCGTGGTATCGCTCACGCTTACGCCCATGCTGTGCGCCTACTTTCTGAAGGCGCGCGGCGCGCATGCCGTGGGGCGTACCGCCGGACAGGGCTTTTACGGCATGCTTGAGCGCGGTTTTGACCGTCTGAACAGCCTGTACGCGCGCTCGCTGGATGTGGTGCTGCGGCATCGCCTGAAGACCCTCACGGCCTCTCTGCTTTTGCTGGCGCTGACCGTGTGGCTGGGCATCGTCATGCCCAAGGGTTTTCTGCCCGTGGAAGACCTCGGCATGCTCGTGGCCAGCACCGAGGCCGAGCAGGGCGTGTCCTACGAGGGCATGGTAAACGCGCAGCGCAGCCTTGACCCCCTGCTGGAAAAAAATCCCCATCTGGCGGTGTACAACTCCATTGTGGGCATTGTGGGGGGCAGCCCGAGCATGAACAACGGCATACTGCTCATGCCGCTCAAGCCTCATGACCAGCGGCCCGGCATCGAGCAGGTGGCCGAGCAGTTGCGGCGCGAGCTGAATATTTCGCCGTCCTTGAGGGTCTTTGTGCGTGTGCCTCCGGCCATCAATATCGGTGGGCGTTCCTCAAAAGCCCTCTACCAGTATACGCTTTCCGGGCCGGATATGGAGGCCCTGTACGCCAGCGCCCAGGAAGTGGAAGAAGCCCTGCGCGCCCTGCCGCAGGTGCAGGACGTGAACAGCGATCTGCAATTGAAAAACCCCGAACTGCGGGTTACCATTGACCGTAACCGGGCGGCGGCTCTGGGCGTAAGTCCGCATCAGATCGAACTGGCTCTGCAATCGGCCTACGGGTCGCGTGAAATCTCGACAATTTACGCGCCAACCAACGATTATACGGTTTTTGTGGAGTTGCAAAAGAAATTCCAGCAGGACAGCGCGGCCCTGTCGCGCCTGTATGTTCGCGCGGCGGACGGCAATCTTGTGCCGCTGGACACGCTGGTAAAGATGGAGCCGGGCGTTGGCCCCATTGCCGTGAACCACAACGGCCAGTTTCCGGCGGTGACCATTTCATACAACCTGCGGCCCGGCGTGTCGCTGGGGCAGGGAGTGGCCGCTGTGGAGGCCGCCGCCAGGCCGCTGCTGCCGGATACGGTCACGGCCGAGTCACAGGGTACGGCCCAGGCTTTTCAAAGCTCTCTGACGGGCATGGGCTGGCTGCTGGTGCTGGCGATTGTGGTCATTTATCTGGTGCTCGGCATCCTGTATGAAAGTTTTATCCACCCCCTGACCATTCTTTCGGGACTGCCTTCGGCGGGCTTCGGCGCGCTTGCCACCCTGTGGCTGTTCGGCATGGACCTGAACCTGTACGGCTTTGTGGGCGTTATCATGCTGCTGGGCATAGTGAAAAAGAATGCCATCATGATGCTGGACTTCGCGCTTGAGGCGCAGCGTCATAATCCCCGGATGGAACCTCTGGAAGCCATTACCCGTGGTTGCCATGTGCGCTTCAGACCCATTATGATGACCACGGTGGCGGCGCTTATGGGCGCGCTGCCCATTGCCATAGGCATCGGGGCCGGGGCCGAGGCGTGGCGTCCCCTTGGTCTGGCTGTGGTCGGGGGCCTCTGTTTCTCGCAGATTGTCACGCTCTACATCACACCCGTGTACTATTATTATATGGAAGAAAT
>NZ_JBAIYW010000205.1:0-2263 GCF_036763055.1 Desulfovibrio sp. 1214_IL3152
CGGCAGAAGCGGCAGGATCGTTTGCATGTGCGGATTCTTGCCCGGTGGTGGCGCAACTGTTTCTGTTCTCAGCCGCGTTGCGCGCGGCAGCTTCTGCGCTGTCGGGAATGCGCCGCACGCTTTTGAGCCAGGGGTGTCCCACCGGTTCCACTCCCCATTGCTCGTAAATTTCGCGCTCAAAGTAGTGCAGTTGCGGCAATTCCGGCGTCATTGACATAAAGGCCGTCACCGGCGGCGTGCACCGGGCCATAAGACGGCGCGTCCCGTCATGGGCCAGCACGCAGCAAAGGCTCACGGCACGGGTCTGTTCCGGTGCGTCGCCGTTCTTCGCGTCAAGGGGGGCGTCCGTGCCGGGAATGCCGAAAAACGCCAGTACGCGCCAGCCTCCGGCCAGGGCGTGACGGAGTATGTCCCGCAATTCAGATACGGAATGACGCCCAAGTTTGTTCAGTGTTACCGACTCGCGGTAGTCGAACGACATGTTATCCTCCTGGAGCACTTTGCCTTTGAGCATACAAGCTTTCAAAGGTTCAAAAATGCTCACTGCGATGCCTTGGAGCGCAAAGACAGCGCCCCGCACCTTCGTAGCGGACGTCTGCACACGCAGCCGCCAGGGCAATGTTAAAGCAATATTTCTCCAGGGACTGCTTCTGAATAATCCTTTTGTCCAGTAACTGAGTCAAAGTGGTGTCTGGGCTCCGGTCGAATACCATAAGAGTATGCTCCTTTCGGCAAAACCCGACTCTTCCTTGTTTTTGGAGCAAAATTATTCAGTTAGAAACAGCTCCTAGAGATTTTGACACTTCTGAAACAGGCGCCTGGCGGCGTGAAAAGCTCACCGATTCCTGTTCCGTGGCAAGGGCTTGCAGACAAATCCTTGCAAGGCAGGCACTCGCTTCATCGGTAAGCCGTATTAACCGCCGATAAGGGCCGCGGCCTGCCGTAAAAAATTCCACAGCCAGTCGGGTATCCACAGGCCCAGAGTCAGCACACCCATGCCGAGCACCAGGGGCGGAAGTACGCTCAACAGCGGTTCGCGCGGATTCTGGGGCATATCCGCAGGGCGGTTGCCCTGCACCATGCGCAGCACCGCCACCGAAAGGCCCACAAATATTACGGCCAGGGCCAGCAGATAGCCTGCGGCCAGAAAGGGAGACCCGGCAGCCAGCATGCCCTTGAAAATAATGAATTCGCTGATGAAAATGCCGAAAGGCGGCGAGCCTGCCACTGCCAGAAAACCGGCCATCCAGAGGGTTCCGGTTACAGGCATGGTCCAGCGCATGCCGCGGATGTCATAGCTTGAAAAGGTGTGATAGCGGGCCAGAATGTTGCCGGAAAGCAAAAAGAGCATGCATTTTGTCAGCGAATGGCAGACGGCATGCAGCATGGCCCCGGACACGGCCAGCCCGCCCACGCCCACGCCAAGCGCCAGTATGCCCATATGTTCCACGCTGGAATAGGCCAGCATGCGCTTGTAATGGCCCTGACCCACAATGAAGATGGCCGCCGTAATCAGCGACAGCAAGCCGAAAAAGCTGAGCAGGCCGCTGCTGAATCCGCCAAGCCCGGCGGCCAGCATGATCTGGTGGCCGCGCAGAATGCCGAGCATGGCGCAGTTGAGCAATGCGCCGGACAGCAGCGCCGAAACCAGCGAAGGGGCCTGGCTGTGGGCATCCGGCAGCCAGTTGTGCAGAGGGGCCAGGCCCATTTTTGTGCCGTAGCCCACCAGCAGAAAAATAAATGCGGCCTTGAGCCAGGTTTCTTCCCCGGCGCGGGCGTGGCTGACATACCAGCCCACCTGATCCATGCCTTCCATCATGGCTTCCATGCCTTCGGGCGTATAAAAAGCCACAGAAAGCAGGATGTTGCCCACCATTGCCAGGGCGATGCCCACGGAACAGATGATGAGGTATTTCCAGGTGGCCTCAAGGGAGCGCTGGTGGCGGTGAAAGTAGATCAGCGGCGCGCTGGAAAGGGTAGTGGCTTCAATGCCGACCCACAAGGCGCCGAGATGCGGGGTGGTGGTCACAAGGGTCATGGATGAGAGAAAAAAGCACAGGCAGGCGGCCAGACGGCGCTGCGGCGCGTTGGTAAAGCTGCGGCCGTCCTGAAAGGCGGTGTGTACGCCCAGGCGTTCTTCCTCGCGCAGGTAATACACAGCATACACAGAAGCCGCCAGAAAGAGCAGGCTGGCGAGCATGAGAAAAAGCGCGCCCAGCGGGTCCGGGGCCAGAAGGCCTCCCAGGGCTTCCGGCTCGGCTCC
>NZ_JBAIYW010000054.1:0-2260 GCF_036763055.1 Desulfovibrio sp. 1214_IL3152
CAGGGCGGTAAAGCCACCGCGTGCCTCCGGGGTCAGGTACAGGCCGTCCAGAGCGGCCAGAAGCGTTTTTGGACGGTGCGGACAGGGAACAAGGGTAAAGGCCGCGTAGCCCGCAAGGCTGCCGTCCGGTGTTCGTGCGGCGCTCACGTGCAGCATGTTCAGTGCTTCCAGGTGGCGGTAGCGTTCTGCTTCCAGACCATAGTTTGTATTTCCGTGCATGGGGGCTTCCACTTCACGCCAGTGCGCGGCGGTGAGGGGCCGGGCCTCGGATTCCAGTTCTGTAAAGGATTCGGTGGCAAATGCCAGCATGGTGTTCTCCTTTGTGACTCAAGCAAGACGCCGCAAACTGCCTGGACACTGTCCAGAGCATTGCCACGTTGAAACAATGTTCTGTCTGTAAAACGCTGCTTTCTGGCCCCCGCCTCAGATGGAAGAATTCCTGTGACAGGTTGAAGCAAGAGTAAAGGTTTTAGAGCAATTTCACTTTGAAATTGCTCTGGCGGCTGCGCGAGCAGACGCCCGCCGCGAAGGCGTAAGCGCAATTTATTTGCGCGGTTAAACGTCGAAGCGAGCGTGTTTTAAACTTTGAGAATGTACATTTTCAAAGTTAATCTGCTCTAGAGGGTGGGGGCGTGGGGGGAGGGACCCTTTTGCAAAAGAGTCACCTCCCCCACAAAGCATTTCAAAGTTACTCTATTTCAGGAAAAGTTCACTTCCAGCACCAGCGACAGCAGCCGGAAGGGCAGGGGCCTGTCCTGTACCAGCCACAGGCTGCCGGCAGTCTCCCACGAGCCGCCGGGCGCAAACGACACCTCACCGGAATAGGGCAATACCGCCTGGCCCCAGTGTTCCGGCAGAAAGGGCAAATCGTACAGCTCATGCCTGTCCGGGCCGTACTTGCCGCCCACGCTCCGGTACAGGCGCGCAGTACACATGCCGTAGGCACGCTGGCGGCCAAGGCTTGTGCCGGACTGGCTGTCGTATTCCACAGGCAGGCATGAAAGGACCGAGGCATAAGGCAGGCCCGCTTGCACCACGCTTGCCGCATAGGGCAACTCCACGCGGCCCTGGCGCACCACGCAACCTTCCACCGGGCTGCCGTCGGCCAGTACGGCCAGTTCGCAGCCTTCAAGGTGGTCCAGTCCCTCCAGCGTCATGGCAGGAGCGGCCAGCCGGAACGTGAGGCCGCAGTCCACAAAATACGCTTCTTCCACAGGTTCGTGGTCTTGCCACTGGTCTGCCAGCCGCTCCAGAAAAATGCGCGGCTGTCCGTTGATGCGGCGTTCCGTCACGAGCATGAGGGTGTCGCCTTTTTCGCCGGAAATGGCCGCCGCCGAGAGCACCCGGCCTTGCGTGACCTGCCGTGACCAGCCCCAGATGTCGTGCTCTTTCATATAGGTAAAGGCCAGCAGCAGTCCGTCGTCGCGTACGCACCAGATGGTAGACCCCGGCGTCTGCTGATAGGCCCACTGATGGATGGTGTGACCTTCAAAAAGGTGCGGAGCCATGATGGAAAGATCGTTGCCCGCGTAGCCGTCTTTTTCCAGTGAATAGAAGAGGTCGCGCACGCGGGAGCCGTGACGTTGCACATGCAGGATGGAGTTTCCGATAATGATGGGCGCAAGGCCCGCGCTGCCCCAGTAGCTCTGGGCCGTGATGCTGATATTGCCTGCGGTTATGGACGCGCCGTCGCCGCCGGAAGCCTTGTATTCGCTGCCTGAGGTGCCGATGAGCAGGTCGCCGAAGCTGGCTGCCCAGGTGACGGCATCTATGGAGCCTGAGGCAATGAGGTATTCCACAGGGTCATCACCCTGCAATGGTCTTGATTTACGGAAATTTTCAAAGTCTCCCACGCGCGACATGTAAAATGCCTGCGGATTTTTGGGGGTGGCGGCCAGAACCATGCGCTGCTGATGAAAGGCCACAATGCCGGGATAATTGCCGTCGGCGAACGGGTCCCAGTCTTCCTTGGGCGTATCGGCCGTGTCGGCCTGGTAGTTCTGGTCATTGAAACTCAGGCCGTCGGATACGCCGATAAAGCCAAAGTAACCAGCTTCTTCCCTGTAGATATTATATTCCACGGCTCCTTCCACAGAGGCCCAGCTTATGCTCGCGCTGTTGCCCTGCACCCAGTCGGACGGATGGCGGCCATTGGCGCACTGCCCGGCAGGCGAGGGAAGGGATTCGCGCCCGGAGGCATCCACGGCAGCCACCTTGTAGCGCAGGGTATAGCTGCCCGAACTGCCGGAAAAGGTCACCG
>NZ_JBAIYW010000019.1:0-2250 GCF_036763055.1 Desulfovibrio sp. 1214_IL3152
CACGCGAGCGCGCGTACAGGCAGGGCGTATGCCCTGTCGCCGCGCCGGCAACGGCAAAACAAGGATTTTATTTAACAGAAGCTGTGCCGTGACGCAAGCCAGCCGGGGCGGATTGTTTTTTGCCGTTTGCAGAAGGAAAGAATATGGTATAATTATATGGATTAGAGCATGGCCTAATGCTCTGGCCTGTTGCAGGTTAAAATAATCAGCCCCGGTGGTTTTGCCGCGCAAGCAGCAGTGCGTTTTCCGGGATGGATGCCATGAAAAAAAACTCACGCTGGGTTTACCTCGCTTCACTTTTTGGTATTTCAGCCCAGAAGTTTCTGCTTTGCCTGTTTGACCTGCTGGCCCTTCTGGGAACGGCCCTTGCCGTGTTTCTCGTCCGGGCGGCTTTTGGCGGCCTTGACCCCGTGCTGTATCACTGGGTTGCGCCCATGCTTTTGCTTGGCCCTGTACTTGGGGCCGGGCTGGGGCTTTACCAGACGGTGAGCCTTGCCCCGCACCGCGAGCTCAAGGCGTTGTTTCAGCTGACAAGCCTTTTGTACGCCATTATCCTGGCGGTTCTTTTTTTGTCCAAAACCGGCGATGCCTATTCGCGCATAGTGATTATGGGCAGCTGGGCGGCAACGCTCTTCAGCATGCCGCTCATGCGCAGCCTGTGCCGCCGCCTTTATGCGCGTCGACGCTGGTGGGGAAAACCCCTGGTTATTTTTGACCATTGCAGCGAAGGGCGTGAGTTGTGGCACTATCTCAAGCGCCATCCCGAAAGGGGGCTGAATCCGGTGTCCATCTGCGACCTGCCTGATGAGCCGGAGGAAATGCGCCGCCTGTTTGCCGAGGTTTCCGCTCGGCAACCCAGGGCTATGGCCCTGTTGCTGCAAAAGGTGGGCAAGGCGCAGGAGGTTGACGTTATTACCGAGGCCGGGCGGTTTTTCAGCAGCACCCTGGTGGTTCCGGCCTTTGGCGGCAATTTTCGTGTCCACTGGCTCACGCCGCGTGATCTGGGCAATGCCGTGGGGCTGCTGGTACGGCAGAACCTGCGCGACAAACGCCGTCTCTTTGTCAAAAGATGTCTTGATATCGGCCTGTGTCTTCTTGGCTCAGCCATTCTGCTGCCTCTTGGGGCCGTTCTTGCTCTTGTAATAAAACTGGACAGCCCCGGGCCGGTTTTTTACCGCCAGGCGCGCATCGGGCGGGGCGGCAAGGAGATTCGGATCTTCAAATTCCGCACTATGGTGTGCGATGCCGACAAGGTTCTCAAGAATATGCTGCGCCGCGATGCCTCCCTGCGCGCGGAATGGGCCTGCGACCGCAAGCTCAAATGCGATCCGCGCATTACCCGCACTGGCCGTCTGCTGCGCAAGCTCAGCCTTGACGAGCTGCCGCAGCTCATCAACGTGGTCGCGGGCGACATGAGCCTTGTGGGGCCACGCCCCATTGTCGGGGACGAAGTGGAAAAGTACGGCCCGGTATTTGACGAATACTGCATGGTCCGGCCCGGCATTACGGGATTGTGGCAGGTTTCCGGCCGCAACAATACCACCTATGAGGAGCGCGTGAATTTTGACCAGTACTACATCAATAACTGGTCCGTATGGATGGACTTGTGGATTCTGTGCAAAACCGTGCCGGTGGTCACTCTGGGGCATGGAGCGTACTGATGGGTGAGCGCGGCAACAGGCTGAACCGTTTTCTCGACCGTTGGGCGGGCATTCCGCTGACTTTTTGCACGGCGGGTCTGCGTGCCGCAGCCGGAACAGCATCGCTGAATATGCCGCCGGAGCCGCAGCGGGTGGGCTTTATCTGCCTTGGCGCCATTGGCGATCTGCTGCTTTTTTCATCCCTGATTGCGGCCTTGCGCCGGCGTCTGCCCCATGCGCGCTTTTACCTGCTGACCAGCAGGGGAAATGCCGCCACGGCTTCCCTGATTCCGGGTATTGATGAAAGCGCCTCGTTCGGCGTGCGCCAGATTTCGTCCATGCTGGACTGGCTGCGCGGAAAAAAGCTGGATGTGCTTTTTGACAGCAGCCAGTGGCCCCGGCTTGGGGCCGTGCTGAGCAATCTGTCGGGAGCGCACTGCACCGTGGGGTTTGATACTCCCGGGCAGTGCCGGGCCTGCGGCTAATCATACAGGGTGCCGCACTGCGCGGACAGGCACGAGGTGGAAAACTTTCTGGCCCTGGGCAGGGCGGTTTATGCCGATCTTGAGGGCGAGCCATGCCTTGCCCTGCCCGCCGAGGCTCCGGCGGA
>NZ_JBAIYW010000162.1:0-2249 GCF_036763055.1 Desulfovibrio sp. 1214_IL3152
TGGGCCGTCAGCAGTGTGCGGGGCGTCCGCATCGGGCGCGCTGGTCTGGCTCAGGGCCAGCATTTCGCGCGCAAGGGCTTCAAACTCAGCGTTGCTGCTCATGGCGGTGCAAAAGGTAGTCGTGCTGGAAGGCGTCAATCTGTCCGTCCAGAACCGCGTCCACGTCTCCTACCTCGGTTCCTGTGCGGTGGTCCTTGACCAGACGGTAAGGCTGAAGGGTGTAGGTGCGTATCTGGCTGCCGAAGGCTATGGCGTCTTTGCCGGCATATTGGGCCTGACGCGCGGCTTCGCGTTTTTCAAGCTCCATATTATAGAGGCGGGCGCGCAAAACGCGCAGGGCCGTTTCCTTATTGTGGTGCTGCGACTTTTCGTTCTGGCACTGGGCCGAAATGCCCGTGGGAATATGGGTTATGCGCACGGCGGAGCTTGTGGTGTTGACGCTCTGGCCGCCGGGGCCGCTGGAGCGAAAAATGTCTACCCGCAGATCAGCTTCCTTGAGGTCAAGTTCAATATCGTCGCCCGCATCGGGGATGACATCCACCGAGGCAAAAGATGTGTGCCTGCGGCCGGAAGAATCGAAGGGCGAAATGCGGATAAGGCGGTGGATGCCACGCTCGCTTTTCAGAAAGCCGAAAGCGTGCGGTCCGCCCACGCGCAGGGTGACGCTTTTGATGCCGGCTTCGTCGCCGGGCAGAAAGTCCAGTTCCTCAACCTTGTAGCCGTGATCCGCGGCCCACCGGGTATACATGCGCAGCAGCATTTCGGCCCAGTCCTGAGACTCGGTGCCGCCCGCGCCGGGGTGGATTTCGAGTATGGCATCCTGGCTGTCCTCTTCTGCGGAAAGCAGCATCACAAGTTCCGTTTCGTCCAACAGGGCGGCCAGATCTTTCTGCTGCTGCGCCAGGGATTCCAGCGCTTCGGGGTCTTCGCTTTCCGCAGCCAGAGCCAGCCATTCATTCATGTCGTCATGGCAGGTTTTGAGCCTGTTCAGGCGGGCCACCTCGTCTTCAAGGCGGCGTTTTTCCTGAAGCAGGGGCGTGAGGGCTTCGGGTTTGTCCCATGCGCCGGGACGTGAAATTTCTGTTTCAATGGCCTGCAACCTTTTTTCGCTGGCCGCCACGTCAAAGACGCCCCCAGAGGGAGGCAAAACGTTGGGCAAGGGGAGGGCAGGCGGCGCGAAGGTCGGTAAGTTGCAACATGGCGATCTGTGGGTTGAAGGTGAACCGGCTTTGGGCCGGAAATGCCGGTATTCGGCTGTATAGTATATAACAGTCTGAAAAGATACGTGATCTGCGTCAGGCGCGGGTGCGGCGGCCAATACCGCCACCGGGACCCCATAAAATCAGGCCGGTCAGCAAGACTGCGGCCACAGGCAGGGGCCAGGGCCACAGGCGATGGAACAGGCTTGATTCGCTTTCCAGGGCGGCCTTGCCCCAGATGGCCTGTTCCCTGAACTGCTCACCGCGCACAACCAGACGGCCCCGGCTGTCTACCACGACGGAGATGCCGGTATTGGTGCCGCGCAGAATCCAGCGGTTTTGTTCAAGAGCACGCAGAACCGTAAGGTAAAGATGCTGCCGCGCTGCGGGAGTGGCGCCGAACCAGCCGTCGTTGCTGATGTCTACCAGAATGTTGGCTCCATCCTGCACGCGGGCTTGGGCCAGCCAGGGAAATATACCTTCATAGCAAATGAGCATGCCCAGGGCAAGGTTGTCATAGCGCAGAGGGGCGATGGCCGTGCCGGTTTCATACACGCCCACGCCTTGCAGCAGCGCCTCAAGAAAGCCCCAGTTGAGCCATTCCGGCAGGTACTCCCCAAAGGGAACCAGATGTTCCTTGTCGTAGTGGGCGGTCACCGCGCCTGCGGGCGGCGTGAGCAGAAAGGCGCGGTTAAAGACGTCCGGTTCCTTTCTGTCCGGCCTACGCTCCACGCCGGGCGCGCCCACGAGCAGGGGACAGCCCGTGATCGCAGGCAGTTGCCGCACCCTGGGGGAGTGCAGATTATTGGTCTCGAAAAAGAACGGCAGGGCCGTTTCCGGCCAGATGATCAGGGGCTTCTCTTCCGGCTTCTGCGCCAGCGCGTCGTAGGTGAGCTTCAGGTACAGATCAACGGTCTGCCGCTGGAAGGCGGGCAGCCATTTCTGGTTCTGATCCACATTGCCTTCCACAAACAGGGCCAGCACGCTTTGTGGGCCGCCGGGTTCGCTGTCAAGCGGCTGACGGTGCATGCGCAGCGCGCCGTAGCCGAA
>NZ_JBAIYW010000317.1:0-2243 GCF_036763055.1 Desulfovibrio sp. 1214_IL3152
CGGACCGCGCGGCCTTTCCGGCATGCGCGGCGTCGTGCGCGCCATGGAGGGCGTGGCCGACCTGCCGTGGATGATGGTGTGGGTGGTGCTGCTTGTGATGGTGTCCATCATGATGCTGTACCGGCTCGTGAACAGCACCCTGGGCAAGGGCATTCCGGCCGTGTGCCAGAACGAGGTTGCCGCGGAAATCATGAGCGTCGACACCAAAAAGGTAAAACTTGTGGCCTTTATGGTGTCCGCAGGCATAGCTGGCATGGCCGGAGCTGTGTATGCCCACATGTTCAGCTCCATCTACGCCAACAGCTTCGGCATCATGAAGTCCACCGAGGCTATGGTCATGGTTTATCTGGGCGGCATGGGCTCACTTTCCGGTTCGGTGCTGGCGGCCATACTCTTTACACTGCTCATCGAGGTGCTGCGCTTCGCCCTGCCCGCCCTCAGCGACCTTATGCATCATCTGCCCTTTGTTCCCGACAGCTTCATGATCAGCCAGGAATGGAAGTGGGTGCTCATTCCCCTCATTCTTATCCTTCTTATGCAGTTTCGTCCTGAAGGGCTGTTGGGCGGCCGCGAACTTACCCAGGTTTTTCCCCGGCTCAAAAGGCTGCTTGCCCCGGCCCGCGTGGAATAGGCGGCGCGGGCGTCACTGTTGTGCGAATACGTGTTCAATGACTGACAACGTACTGGGGGCGAACCTTGGCACTGCTTGAAATGAAAGACGTAACACAGCGCTTCGGCGGTCTTATCGCGCTGTCATGCTTCAACATACAGATAGAGGACCACAGCCTCACGGGCCTTATCGGACCCAACGGGGCGGGAAAAACCACGGTATTCAACCTGGCTTCGCATTTTTACCACGCCACCGAAGGCGAAATCATCTTTGACGGCCACAAGTACCGGCCCAATCTTGCGCCGCATGAGGTGACCACCCTGGGCATGGCGCGCACCTTTCAAAACATCCGCCTGTGGCCCGGCATGACGGTGCTGGACAATATCTGCGTGTCGCAATACAGCCGCCTGGGCTACGGCCTGCTGGACGCATGGTTCAACACGGGCCGCTACGGACGCGAGGAAAAGCGCGTCAAGAAAAAGGCGGCGGAAATTCTGGAAATTATGGAACTGGGACACGTGGCGGAAGAACTGCCCAAAAACCTTCCTTACGGGCTGCAGCGCCGGGTAGAACTGGCCCGCGCCCTTTCCACCGACCCCAAGCTGCTTTTGCTGGACGAACCGGCAGCCGGGCTCAACTCGTCCGATGTGGACGGCCTGATCAAGCATATCGGCTGGATTTACGACCAGTTCAAGATTGCCATCTGGATGATCGAGCACCAGATGAAGGTGGTCATGTCGCTTTGCCAGCATATTACCGTGGTGGAATTCGGCCAGACCATCGCCAGCGGCACACCGCAGGAAATCCAGAACAATCCCGATGTCATCAAGGCATATCTGGGCGACGAGAACGTGTAGGGGGCATCATGCTGCTTGAAGTGGAAAATCTCTATGCGGGCTACGGCAAGATAGAAGCCTTGCACGGCATATCCTTTCATGTGAACGAGGGCGAAATAGTCACGCTCATCGGGGCCAACGGCGCCGGAAAATCCACCACCCTCAAAGCGGTCATGCGCCTGCCCCCGCCGGAATCTCCCTCGGTGTTCAGCGGCGACATACGCTTCAAGGGAGAGTCCATACTCAAAACAGAGCCGCACAACGTGGTGGCGCGCCTCAAGATGGACCTTGTACCCGAAGGCAGGCATATTTTCGGCAACCTCACCGTGCGCGAAAATCTCAAGCTTGCCACCTGGACCCGCAAGGACGGCGGCGTGGAAAAAGACATGGACAGGGTTTTTGACCTTTTTCCGCGTCTGAAAGAGCGCATTCACCAGCGCAGCGATACGCTCTCCGGCGGCGAGCAGCAGATGCTGGCCGTGGGCAGGGCGCTGATGACAAGCTGCTCGGTCATCCTGCTGGACGAGCCGTCCATGGGCCTTTCGCCGCTGCTCATGTACGACATGTTCCGCACCTTCAAAAGGCTCAACAGCGAAGGACTCACCGTCATCGTGGTGGAACAGAACGCCCGCCTGGCCCTTCAGGTGGCTGACCGGGGCTATGTGCTGGACACCGGAGGCATTGTGGCCCAGGGAACCGCCGCCGAACTGGCGGACACCCCTGAAATAAAGGCCGCATACCTGGGCGCATAAACGGGCGCAAAGCTGTTTCGAACCCGGCGGCCCTGCGGCTTACGC
>NZ_JBAIYW010000304.1:0-2243 GCF_036763055.1 Desulfovibrio sp. 1214_IL3152
ACCGTGCATGTTGTCTTCTGTGGTGTGGATAAGGCCATAGCTGCGCAGGCAGCGGCACACGGTACACACTCCGTCGCTGGTTACCCCGAGGGCTGCGGCTAGTTGCCGCGTGTAGCATGCGCCGTGCTCGGCAAGGTGGTGCATCACACGCTCGGACAAAACAGCCATGACTACGCAACCGCCTTGCGCACAGTTTTGGCCGTGCGGCTCTGCCAGTCATGCGCCAGTTCCACTCCCGCGAAGTGGGCCACGTCAAGCTTGCCGGTGAGGCCGTTGGCCTTGGCAAGCTGCTCTATACGGGCCAGCACGTTGAGCACTTCACGCATGCGCCCGGCAGACAACCGCAACACTTCACCCGCCAGTGCCGGGGTCAACTCGTATTCGCAGAGCTTGGCGCAAGCCAAGGCCACGTCCGCAGCAGTGCAGGGACCAAACTCAACCACCTGGGCAATACGCGAGGATATTTGCCTGTGACGGCTGATATTGCGCTGTATCTGTTCCATACCGATCAGCACCACGGTGACCTCGGCGCGGTCGGAGAAGTCGCGGATTTTCTCCAGTACGCTTGCGGAATCCCGCAAGGTGAACTCGCTCTCATCAATGATGATTGGAGACTGACGCTCAATCAGCACCCGCAGGCAACGCTCAAACAGTTGCTGGGCCGTGCCGCGCGAATCCACGTTGAGCGCCTTGGCAAGCTCCACAAGAAAGTATTTTGGCGTCCAATCCACGTTAGCGCGCAGATACACGGCTCCGGCTTCCTCGGCCCAACGGTAAACAATGTGCGACTTGCCCAAGCCCGGTTGGCCGTGAACAAGCATCATGCCAGCCTCGGCAGCGCCGCGCGCTTCCACGGCTTTGACCCCAGCCGTAAACCGGGCGTAGTTTTCGGTTTTTACAAATCCTTGACGCATTTGCATTCTCCTTTGTTAAGCAATGCCTTCCACGTCGAGCAGGTCACGCATGTCTGCGTATTCCTCGCCCTTGCGGTAATTGGTCAGAAATTCAATGTCTGCCGTTGTCTGCTGCGCGGGGTTGCGCATCAGCCAGCGGTAGCGGTCAAACGTGTTGGCAAAGAGGGGGCGCGCGGCTTGAGCCGTGGGGGCGTCTGCCTCTATCATTTCCGGGGCCGCCACGGCCTCACAGGCAGCAGACATGTCAATGACTGTGGGTTGTGTGCTGTCGGCCAAGGCGGGGCGCAAGACGTCGGGAAGGATTATTTCCGCACCGGGGGCCACGCGCTGAAGCTTGGCATCTATGCGTTTGACCTGCGCCTTGGCGCGCTTGTCGCGGGCGTCTTGGACGCGGCTTTCCGCAAAGTACGGGCTGGTGTTGCCTTCAAGTGTGGCCTCGCATATCTGCCTGCCGTCGAGCGTCCAGCACCTGATGCGGCTGCTGTCCCAAATGTCGTAGCGGGCTTCGACGTATTGGCCGTGGTAGTCTTCTAGTTCCGGCGCGTAGTAAAAGCCGTTAAACATTTGTATCCAGCAATTACGACACTTGCGACGCTCACCGGGCATGAACAGTTCAGCGCCCATGCCGTGCGGCACCAGCACAGGTTCAAAGCCGCGTTGCTCAAATGTGGCCCAAAATTCGTTGGGGCTGTAATGCACCATGCGGCCCTCCGCATCGCGGTAACGCGGCAACCCACGGTGCGGCGTGGCGTTATATTCCTCCACACGGGCGAGGATGTGCTTTTTGCATTCGTCCCAAGTGGGCAGGATGGCGCGTTTACCGTTTTTGAGGGCGGCGCGGCTGGCCTTGAAATTGCGGTGGGCGGCGTCCGTGTCCATAAGCGCCCCGGTGTAGCTGGCAAGCCCCTGCGCGGCGCGTACCCACAATGTTTTGACGGCGCGCTCCATGAGGCCCTTACCCTGCGGGCGGCCCGGAATGGCATTGCAAGGCGAGATGCCAAGGCGTTGAAACATGCCAGTGCGGTCATCAAGCAGTAGCTTGTTATAATAGCCGGGGCCGGAGTCGCTATAAAACATAGCTGGTATGCCCGCCCACAGGCAGGCCATGCGCAGGGCGTCAAGCACGGTCAGCTTGCTTTCAGACAGCGCAATACTGATGCCCACGCAACGGCGGGTTGCCACGTCGATGATGGCTGTAATCTCGGGTTTGAAGGGCTGCCCGTGGTCAGGGTGGAGCACCTCGGCGTCAAACGTGGTGCCGTCCGCCGTGTACACATCGCCGGGCCACAGTTCAGACGTGTCGCGGCGCTGGTAGGGCCGCAGCTTCAA
>NZ_JBAIYW010000200.1:0-2230 GCF_036763055.1 Desulfovibrio sp. 1214_IL3152
GGCCTGGGTTTTCCCACGGCCAATCTGGCCCGCCCGGAAGTGGTCATCCCCAGAATCGGGGTTTACGCCACCCTTGCCACTCCTGCCGACAGCGGCAAAACCCGGCCCGCAGTGACCTGCATAGGCTGCAAACCCACCTTCGGGCAGAACGAGCTGAGCGTGGAAACTTTTTTGCTTGAGGGCGGCGACGACCTTTATGGCCGGACGCTGCGGCTGGACTTTGTGGAGCACCTGCGCGGCGAAAAGCGCTTTGATTCCGTGGATGCTCTCAAGCAGCAGATCGCTGCGGATGTGGAGCAGGCGCGACGCATACTGGCGGCCTTTGTTCGGCAGTAGGGGCAAGACTGCCGGAACAGCTTGCAGAGCGGTTGCCGTCTGGATCGCTCCGGATGGATTTTTTACTGCGCGGCGGCGGACGGACTCGCCCCGTGCCGGAGCATGAATTGTACCGCTGCTGCGCACAAGTCAACGATGAAAAGGCCGGTCCTTATGATGGACCGGCCTTTTCTGTTTTGTGTCCGGCCGCTGTTGTTACGGCCGCGTCGCAATTTCAGTCAGGGCAGCCGCAAAACGAGACTGCCTGACGGGAAATTACAGAGGTGTTTTTTTGGATTGCACGGAAATTACCTCAGAAAAATGCTTGAGGGATGTTTTCCACAGGTCGAAGATTTCTTCCAGATTTTTTTGGGTCATGCCGTAACGCATAAAGACGTCCATTTCCAGGGCCAGGTCCCGATCCTGATCAAGGTAGGCTCTGGTGTATACCTTTTGGGCATTCCATTTGTTGATTTCTTCCATAGAAAAGTCTTTGGCTTTCCATATGCCCAAGAATTGCAGGGTGCTGCAGCTCTTGCCGTCGGTACATCCTGAAAACCATATGGCGTACTTGGTGCCGTCTATACGCCCCTGAATGATGGGCGTTCCCTTGGATGAGGCACTTAGTTCGGCGCTGCCGAAACCTTTGGCGACTTCAAGTATTTTTTCATGGTCCGAAGCTGTAATGATATCGCTGTTAGCCATGGCCCCGGCGGCAAAGGCGCAGGTCATCCACAGGCTCAGCGCGAGCGTTAAAAGTTTTTTCACTTGTTTCTCCTGATAGTATACTGCGTTATTCCGGCATCAGCGCCGGAACGAAAGGCGCGAAGGGCATCGTGGCCCCGCTTTTTTCGCGAAGCTTTCTTTACCATTATACAGCGCATTTCGCCTTTGTAAACGCTTTTGATTCTCTCTATTAATATCGGGCAATAAATGATAATATATTATATATAAAAAACTATAAAAGTATGTTTTAGCGGAAACCAGCCCGCGTGCCGGGTGGTCTTTGTCCGCGCTTTGCCGTATGATCAGACGATGATACGCGCTGATCTGCATAATCACACTTTGGCCGCCCACGGCCAAGACACCGTGGGCGACATGTATGAGGCAGCCAGGAAACGTCATGTGGACTGGTACGGGTTTTCGGAGCACTCCCCCCTGCCGCCGGGCTATTCCTGCCCCCTGTACAAGGGGGACCTCAACGTGACCTTTCCCGCCTATGTGGAAGCGGTGCTGGCGCTCAAGGACAGCGCAGCCCCCGGCGGCCCCCAGGTGCTGCTCGGCATGGAGCTGGACTGGCTGCCCGTGAATATGGGGTGGATGGAAGATCTGCTGGGCCGATATCCCTTTGACTATGTTATCGGTGGCCTACACTTTGTTCACGATGTACCCATTGGCTCCCCGCGCAGTTGGGGCGAGGAACTGACCCTGCCGGAACGCTTTGCCCGCTATGAGGCCTATTATGGCGAAATGGCCCGGCTGGCGGCCGGGGGCCTTGTGGACGTGGTGGCCCACCCGGACTTTATCAAGGTCTGCTGTTACGAAGATTTTCAGACGTGGCTGCGGCAGCCGGGCAGTCTGGATATTGTGGCGTACGCCCTTGAAGCCATGCGGGATCAGGACGTGGCTATGGAAGTTTCCTCCGCGGGCCTGCGCAAGGCGTTTCGCGAGCCGTACCCCGGCCCGGTCATTATGGGGCTTGCGGCTGATCTGGGGCTGGATATCAGTTTTGGTTCCGATGCCCATGCGGCGGCTGAAACCGTATCACACTTCGATGATCTGGCGCGCTACGCCCGTTCGTTCGGCTTCAGACGCAACCGCATCGCCGTGGGGAGAGAGCGGCGCAAGCTTGAATTCTAGCTGTAGAGCAATTTCACTTTGAAATTGCTCTGGCGGCTGCGTGGCCGTCGCCCGA
>NZ_JBAIYW010000103.1:0-2228 GCF_036763055.1 Desulfovibrio sp. 1214_IL3152
CGCCAGCTTTGCCCTTGAAAAGCTGGGAACCCAGGAACACGCCATGACACCGGCGCTGTTCCGCCAGCGCTATGAGGCTGTCTTCGGGGCGCTGCCCCAGGGGGTTTTTGCCGCGTAAGTTTTTGTCTTTTGTTGGACCTGTCGCGGCAGACGCCGCAAGCCGTGCGCAGCAGCAGGCATTGCAATCAGCGCCGGGCAGGGCGGGGTGGTGGAACAGCCTCCTCCCTGCCCGGCAGATAGCTGTCGGAGGCCGCATGATCCGCTCAGGCCGTCAGGGTGAAAAGACTGTTTTCGGCAGAGTGCGGCGTTGCGCGAATTTCAACTGCCCCGAGTGTTTCATACGCCGGAGTGTTTCACAATGCGCTGTGCGCATCAGGTGAAAGGCTCCGCCTGGGCAAAACAAGGTGCAGCATATCCCGCAAAGGCGGCGAGGCGGCGGCCCCGGTTTCGCAAAGTCCTGCCTGCAGGGACGGCCCGACGGGATGTCCGCGCGCCAGACGCGCCTACTGCGGGGTTTTGCCGGAGGAAAGCATGCTGTATATAGCGCTTATGGTCTTTGGCGGATGTCTTGTGGCCTTGCAGTCGCCGATAAATGCCGCCCTGAGCCGTACGGTGGGTATTCTGGAAAGCAGCTTTGTTTCGTTTGCCGGCGGCACGCTGTTTCTCGGCCTGGCGGTGCTTTTTTTCGGGCGCGGGCAACTTCTGCGGCTGACGGAAGCGCCTTCGTGGCAGTGGATCGGCGGTGTTTTCGGAGCGATAATGGTGCTCAACAGCGTCATTGCCGTGCCGCGCATCGGCGTGCTGACCACGGCTATGGCAATGATTTTCGGCAACCTGCTCATGGCGGCCATCATAGACAATTACGGCTGGTTCGGCTTGCCGGTAACGCCCTTCGGCTGGCGGCGGCTGCTGGGTTTTGTGCTGGTGCTGGCCGGGCTGGCGCTGGTGTTCCGCCGTTAGAGCAGTTAACGAATGAAATGAGTTAACTGCCCTGCAAGGATTTTCTTGAAAATCCTTGCCACGAAATGCGAGAAGGCAGGCTTTTGCCTGCCGTAAGCGAGCATTTCAAGTGTTAAATGCTCTAGATGTAGAGCAGATTAACTTTGAGAATATACATTCTCAAAGTTTAAGGCACGCTCACTTCGGCGTTTAACCGCGCAGATAAACTGCGCTTACGCCTCCGTAGCGAACGTCTGCTCACGCAGCCGTCCGAGCAATTTAAAAGTTAAATTGCTCTAGGCCATTGTATTTGATGGTGCTCCGGCACTGCCCGCGGCTGATGGCGCGGGCTGCCTTGCCGGTGGCTGTTTTTCAGGTTGTTTGGCGGGCTGTTTTTGAAACGCGCGGAGAATAAAGGAAAGGTTATGCGGGTAGACGCAGTAAAGGCCGAGCTGGCAAAGAACGGTCTGGCTGAAGGCTATATGGAGTTTGAGGTGTCGAGCGCCACTGTGGATCTGGCGGCAGCAGCCGTGGGCTGCGAGCCGGGGCGCATTGCCAAAAGCCTTTCTGTTCTGGGACCCGAGGGGCCGGTGGTGCTGGTGGTTATGGGAACGGCCCGGCTGGACAATCGCAAGTTCAAGGATGCCTTTCGGTGCAAGCCCCGTTTTATCAGGCCCGAAGACCTGCAGGAGCAGGTGGGGCATCCTATGGGGGGTGTTTGCCCTTTTGCCCTGCATGACAATGTGCGCGTTTATCTGGACGCCAGCCTGAAGAGCTTTGACCCGGTGTACCCCGCAGCCGGAGCGCCCAACAATGCCGTAAAGATTTCTCTGGCCGAGCTTGAGCGCGTCACCGGCGGAACGTGGGTCGATGTCTGCAAGGAAGAGGAAAAAGCCTAGGGCCGCTGTGGGGGGGGCGCACAACCTGTTTGAACTGAGTGCGTTACCGGTTTCGTCCCCGGCGGCAGCCGCCTCCGCCGCATGATGCGCCCTCGCCGCTGCAAAGCCTGTATTCCCCGCCCTCAATGCGCAGCATCTTGCCGTTGACGAGGGCATCGGCCAATTTTTTACGCGCCTCGGCATAAATGCTCTGCACAGTGGTGCGGGCGATGTGCATGCTTTCGGCGCAACCTTCCTGGGTCATGCCTTCAAGATCAATGAGCCGCAGGGTTTCATACTGGTCCACTGTCATGACAATAACGTCCTGATCCGGCCCATGCGAACCATCCGGCCCATGCGGGGAGTGCATGGCATGGCCCCTGTGGCGGCCTCCCCGTCCCGGCCCGCGTC
>NZ_JBAIYW010000008.1:0-2222 GCF_036763055.1 Desulfovibrio sp. 1214_IL3152
GGACAGCGCCGCAACCTCGAGTGGCAGGCCCTTCAGGCCCTGCGCGAACTGCGCCGCATGCTGCGCGCCGAAAGCAAGGAAAAATGCGTTTACGGCACCTCTGCTGAACTGGCCCTGTATCTGCTCAACCACAAGCGCGACAGTCTGCGTGAAATGGAGCAGGATTACGGAAAATGTCTGGAAATATCCGTTCGTCCGTAACGAGCGTCAGCGGCACGTCCTCCGGAAAGCCTGACTTTCCGGAGGACGCCGGTGTTCATATGCCCTCTCTCGCAAACGACGCCCCTATCTGCGGCGCTACAGCGGCATCGGAAGAACTGTCCCCCATCCCGCGCAGCCTTTTGCTGCATGTCTGTTGCGGGCCGTGCGCCATCATGCCCGCAACCCGGCTGCTGGATGAAGGCTTTGCAGTTACCGCCTGGTACATGAACCCCAACATCCATCCGCTTTCGGAATATCTGCGCCGCAGGGACGCTGCCGCTGAGTGCGCACACCATCTGGGCATACCCATTTTGTATGACGATGCCAGCTGGAACGTTACCGCATGGCTGCGCGCTGTGGCCGGGCGCGATGCTGCTCCACAGCGCTGTGCCTATTGCTGTACCAGCCGCATGGAAGCGGCCTTTGCCGCTGCCGCCCGGCTGGGCTTTGCCTTTGTGAGCAGCAGCCTGCTCTATTCCCGCTATCAGCCCCATGATGTCATCCGCGAGGCTGGAGCGCGGCTGGCACAGGCCACAGGCCCGGATTTCGTGTACCGTGATTTTCGCGCAGACTGGCAGGAAGGCATTGACCGCTCCAAGTCTCTTGAGTTGTACCGGCAGCCTTATTGCGGCTGTATTTATAGTGAAGCCGAGCGCTACGAAAAAAAATTGACCCGGCTCATAAAAAAATAATCTGTAATTTTTACACTTTTTGCTTGACCTTACCCCGGATTTTCCGTAAACACTTCCTTGCCTGAACGATCCCCGATAGCTCAATCGGCAGAGCGGGTGACTGTTAATCACTAGGTTGGCGGTTCAAGTCCGTCTCGGGGAGCCAAAAAGAAATCAAGGGCTTACGGTGTACGTAAGCCCTTTTTTCATGTCTTTTTTGCACCAAATTGCACCAAGTCTGCACCATGCCTGCCGCATTGCCCGCTTTTTTTGCCACAACACGCGCAATTGTTGCGGGATTTGCCCCGATTTGCCCTCAGCTTGTTCCAGGTGCTTACGCCTCCCCTGCCTGCCTTCAGGCTGTCTGCAATCAAGCACCGGCCTCACGGACCCGCTTTGCCCTTTACGCTACCGACACAGCATACTATGGGCCACCACGAGACTCTCCAGCAAAAGGCAAGCCAGCTTCAAGAACACGCATTGGGCAAAGCTTGTGTCCCCGTGCCCTGTCGTATCGCGGCCCAAAGAACAGGCATCCTGTTTTCATGGCAGACGGCTGTAGTGCCTGCTGCGTAAAAACGCCATCTGGGCCGTTTCAACACGATACTGCCCTGCTGATCAGCTTTTGCCATTCTGGCCCCACACGGCGGCACTGCGCCCCCTGCCGCGCGGAAGACGCAAAAAACAGCAAATCCCCCGAAAAATCAGGGGATTTGCTGTTTACTGTTATCTTATTACGGCAGAACTGCCGCTGTCGGCCTGCCGCTAGGCCATGTCTTCCGTAAGGATCATGTTACGTGCGGCTCCGGTTTCGTCCATACGGCGCGCAGGCAGCGTGACGGGAGCGTCCAGCAGGGCCTGCGGATCGCTCTTGGCCTGAAGCATGATCTCTTCCAGAGCCTGCACAAAGGAATCCAGGGTTTCCTTGCTTTCGGTTTCCGTCGGCTCAGCCATGATGCATTCATGCACGATAAGCGGGAAGTAGATGGTCGGCGCATGGAAGCCGCGGTCCAGCAGGGCCTTGGCAATATCCAGAGCGCGGGTTTCCTGCGGGGCCGAAGCCACGAACTCGTGAGCGCACAGCCTGTCGGCATAGGGAATGTCCAGCGTGTTCTCAAGCTTCTTTTTCAGATAGTTGGCATTGAGCACCGCATATTCCGAAGCGCGGGCAAGGCCCTCGCCTCCCAGGCGCAGCATGTAGGCCAGCGCTTTGACCATGACGCCGAAGCTGCCGTAGAACGGCCCCATATAGCCTATGGACTGCGGCACATCGTAGTCGAGGAAATAGGAGGCGTCTTCGCGCTTGCGCACGCGGGGCGCGGGCAGGAAGGGCAGCAGGCATTCGCTCAC
>NZ_JBAIYW010000416.1:0-2217 GCF_036763055.1 Desulfovibrio sp. 1214_IL3152
ACGCAGCGAGGGCTGCACATGCCGGTGCAGCGCCTCGGCCAGATGCAGACTGCTGGCCTGGCCCCGACCCACCATGCGCAAAAATTCTTCACCCGACAGTTCGGGAACTTCCACTTCCCAGGCGGCTTCCATCTTGGCGCGCTGGTGCTCGTTCCAGAGCGCAAGGCAGTTGAGCACGCGGTCACGCCGCCAGCGCAACACCTCGCGGCCCCGCTTCATCATTTCAGCCATCTTGGGGCTGTGCAGAAATTCCAGAAAATCCTCATTGGAACTGAAGCCGCGCGGTATCCAGAACAGGCTGACAAAACGCCCGTAAAACGGCACCTGAAATTCCAGGCCGATGCGCACGTCAATGCCCGTTATTTCTGCGGCACGCAAAATTTCGCGCGCGGCATCGGGCTGCACCCAATACTCGTAGGCCACGGTCAAAGAACGCAGGCCCTTGATCCAGGCGTCCATTATGAGGTGCGTGGGGCTTTTGCGGCCCTTGGTGTTGGCATCGTACACGTGGTCGTCAAAGGCGATCTGGTTCCAGGCTTCGGGCATTTCCGGCAAGTGATAGCGGGCCAGCATACGGCGCACGATGCGCGGCGTTCCCTGTACCGTGCGGCGAAAGTCGTGGGCCAGCTTGAGCTGCTCCATCGGATTGTCATGCGCGCGCACGATGCTTTTCATGATCTGCATGAGCACACGCGCCGTATTGCGCCGCAAGGACGAATGCGCGCTGTTCAGCACCTCGTCATACAGGGTTTGCAGGGCAAGCAGCCTGTCCCTGGCCTGTGTGCGTCCTGCCTGAAGGTTGCGCAGCAGGTTGATGACCGCATAGGCCATACGCGAAACGGGAGAAGCCACCAGTTCCTTGATGCCGTGCGGGTGAAGGCTGGGGTCAAAAAGACAGGTATCCGAATGATTATCGGATTCAAGAATGCGGTTGACAAGGACAAGGATCTCCCTGTCCTGCTTGTCAAAATAAATGCCACGCCATACGAAACTCACGCCGCACACTCCTTTAAACCATTGCCACGCAACAGTTAGAGCAGATTAACTTTGAGAATATACATTCTCAAAGTTTAAGGCACGCTCACTTCGGCGTTTAACCGCGCAGATAAACTGCGCTTACGCCTCCGTAGCGAACGTCTGCTCACGCAGCCGTCCGAGCAATTTAAAAGTTAAATTGCTCTAGAGCATTTAACACTTGAAATGCTCGCGACGGCGGGCAAAAGCCTGCCTGCTCGCATTTCGTGGCAAGGATCTTCCTGAAAATCCTTGCAGAGCAGTTAACTCACTTCATTCGTAAGCTGCTCTGGAGCATTTTCACTTTGAGAATTTGCATTCCCAAAGGTTTAAGACGCTCACTAGAGCAATTTCACTTTGAAATTGCTCTGGCGGCTGCGTGAGCAGTCGCCCGCCGCGAAGGCGTAAGCGCAATTTATTTGCGCGGTTAAACGCCGAAGAGAGCGTGTCTTAAACTTTGAAAATGTACATTTTCAAAGTTAATCTGCTCTAGGACGCTTGCCAGCAAATAGCGTACGCTTGCGCCTTCGTGCCGCACTCCCGCTTTCGCGGCCGTGCGAGCAGTTTTAAAGCAAAATTACTCTAAAATAAACCTTTTACAACACTTACCCCGCCCCAGCGTCCGCGTCAAATATCCTGACAAAATGACAAAACACCGGCAAAGCGCCCTGCGGGCGGGCGGCAGCAAATTCCGTGAAAAAACTGTCGCTCCCACGACAAGGCAATACGCCGGAAAAAGCGCAGCCCCATGCAAAGCGTCCAGCTTTTCAAGGCTGGACGCTTTGCAAAAGGCCCCGGGCTGCCATGCGGCAGCCCGCAACAATCGCAACACCTGCGGCGGGATGCCGTCAGATGAATTCGTCCATACAGCCCGCCCGCACCTTCTTGAGCAGGCGGTCTGCCGCGCCGCGCTCGTGAATGGGCATCCTGTCCAGCTTTTCCTTCAAAAGGCGCTCGCCCATCACGCGGGTATAGGGGGTGGCGTAATGCAACAGAAATTCCATAAACGACGCCGCGGAGTTCGGCCCGCACTGGCCCTTGATGCCGCACTCGCGTACCATAGAGACGAACTCCTCACCCCTGCGCCCCAGGCGTGGACAGGCCGCGCAAAACGACGGCAGATGCCGCGCCTCTTCAAGCAGGAAACGCACCACCTCATCCACATGGCAGTCTTCGCCGCAGGGAAAAGGAACCTGCTGGCCG
>NZ_JBAIYW010000586.1:0-2206 GCF_036763055.1 Desulfovibrio sp. 1214_IL3152
TCAATGATATGTTTCTGCTCATGCTCTGCCCTCTCCATCGGGTATCGTCACAGTGGCGGGCGCGATGCCGGAGCCTGCCTGTCCGCACGCCCCGGCATCGCCAAGACCAAGAAACAGGCGCACCGCGTCTTCAAGGGCCGCCAGAGGCACAAGCGTGTCAAGGCAAGGTCCGTTGGGGCGCATGTTCAGCACGCCAAAGACCGGCAAGGGATAGCTGTCCTGTATGCCCGAGGTAAGATCGCGCTCGCAGGCCACAGCAATGATGCAGCGCGGCCTGGTCTGCACCACGATGCGCCGTGCAATGGTTCCCCCTGTGGCAATGGCGAGGCGTATGCCATACCTGTCGCGCAGGTGCAGCAGGTCCCCCACGGGACACTGCCCGCATCGGCGGCACAGGTCGGCATTGTGTACAAGGCGGTGCGGACATAAAGAACGTTGCACACAATGGGGCAGCAGCAAAAGCAGTTCACTTGGCTTCACCGCCCTGCGGCAGGAAAGCACCAGTTCGTTGTTGACCTTGATAAAACTGCGCCGCACCTTGCCGCGTTCAATGCCCACAAATTTTGCCAGCAGTTCCATAAGCGGAAAAAACAGGCGGATGGTGACATGGCGCACACTGCGCGCCCCAGGCAGGGCCTTGCCGGTATAGATGTGAAACACAAGCATAAGGCACAGCCACATGAGCGCCCCTATGCTCACAAGCCCCACGGTGATACTGAGGCGCTCAAGCCAGACCATGCCGTCCAGCATGTCTGACCACGGCAGGATGAGAAAAACTGTCAGGCCAAGGCAGACCACCAGACAGGATGCCAGCATAAGTCCGATAAAGATGCGCTTGCGCGCGCCTCCATATTGCTCGGGCGGCAGCGAAAAGGGAGATTTACGCAGTTTCATGAAACCTCGGGGTGTACACGTGCATAAAACGACTGCAAAAAGGCCCAAACTTATAGAGCAGATTAATTTTGAGGATGAACATTCTCAAAGTTTAAGCCACGCTCGCTTCGGCGCTTAGCAGCGCAAATAAATAGCTCTGCTGTCTTCGCGGCAGTCGTTGGCGAGCCTGGCGAGCCTTACGAATGGCGACAGCGATTGTGTGGAAACAGGCCGATCGTTACACATGCTGCCTGCAAGCGTAGTTTCCTGCGTTACGATTTCTGAAGCATCCGTAACTTCCTTTGTCGTAACGGCTGAAGCTGCGCTTACGCCTCCGCCGCGATACCTGCTCACGCAGCCGCCAGAGCAGCTTCAAAGTGAAAAGGCTCTAAAAACGGGCCTATGGCTTTTTTTACGCCTCACGCGGGCCATACGCAACAAAGGGCCTTTATGCTTCCCAGTATACGAAAAAGAAAAAAAAGAGGCCCAAATGAGCCTCACTGGGGCAGGTCAACTTTGAGGCAATGCTGTGACCGGAAGGCGCGACCCTGGTCTCCCCCGCCTCAGATCAGGAGTACCCCTGTCACAGACAAGACAAGAATAAAGATTTTTGGAGGTAGGCGGGTGGGGAGGGACCCTGCTGCACAAAGGTCCCTCCCACAAAAAATTTCAACAATAAAATATGCTGACAACAGCCGCTACAGTGGCTCTTCCGGTGACCGCGCCATGCCGCATACGCCCTGAGGAAGATTCTTGAGACTGCCGTTAAGCAGGTCACGCGCGGGCATGTCCTTGCGGCCCTCGGGACGCACCATGCCGAGCACATACCAGCAGTCGCCGCAGGCAATGCTCATGCCCTGCCCGTCGTGCCGTATGCTGCCCGGCGCAGTGCCAGCCACCGGCACACCGATTGTTCCGGGTGAAACAATGAGCGGCATGGCCTGGGCGGCAAAATCCGCTGCCGTATCAAGATGCAGCACCGTTCGCGCGCCGGGTTTGGGCGTAACACCGCGTATCTGTGCATGCACTTCGGCCGCAGTGCGCGTCCAGTCCACATAGCCGTCGCGCTTGCCCAGCTTGGCCGCGTGAGTGGCAAGACGTTCATCCTGCTCCACGGCCACTGCCCTGCCTTCCATGAGATCGTCCAGAACGGTGACCAGCAGTTCCGCCCCCATCTGCGCCAGAGCGTCATGCAGGCTGCCCGAGGTATGTTCGCCGATAAGAGTGTCGTCCACGGCATAAACAGGCCCGGCATCAAGTCGGCTGCCGATGCGCATTATGGAGATGCCCGCCCTGGCTCCGGGCTGCCATCCTTCCATAACGGCGCGCTGTA
>NZ_JBAIYW010000231.1:0-2198 GCF_036763055.1 Desulfovibrio sp. 1214_IL3152
CACAGCGGGTCGGTGGCCGGAAAGGCCCCAAGGCCCATGAGCGAGCAGGTGACGGGAATTTGCAACTTGCGCGCAAGGCTCGTGAGGGCCTCGGCCGCATCGGACATGATAACCCCGCCCCCAGCCAGAATAACCGGGCGCTCGGCGCGCGCCAGTTCTTCTACCGAGCGCCGCAACTGGTTGAGGTTGGGCTTGTAGGTGGGGTTGTAGCTGCGCATGTAGACTTCTTCGGGCCATACGAATTCGGCCCTGGTCTGCATGACGTCCTTGGGCAGGTCAATGAGTACGGGACCGGGGCGGCCCGTGCGTGCCAGATAAAAAGCCTGGCGGATGGTAAGGGCCAGCTTGTTGATGTCCTTTACCAGAAAATTATGCTTGGTGCAGGGGCGGGTGATGCCCACGATGTCCACTTCCTGAAAGGCGTCATTGCCGATCAGTTGTGTGGGAACCTGCCCCGTAATGATTACCAGAGGAATGGAATCGGAATAGGCTGTGGCTATGCCCGTCACCGTATTGGTAGCTCCGGGACCGGAGGTAACCAGGCAGGCGCCTACCTTGCCGGAGGCGCGGGCATAGCCGTCAGCCGCGTGCACAGCCCCTTGCTCGTGTCGTACCAGCACGTGACGTATTTCCTGATGTCGCGGCAGTTCGTCATAGATATCAATCACTGCGCCGCCGGGATACCCGAACAGCACGTCAACGCCTTCTCTCTTCAGGGACTCAAGGAGAATCTGCGCACCTGTACATTCCATAGCCGGCTCCTTAACAGCCTGCTAGCAATCCTGTTTTTTTATCCTGTCGAGGATTGCCATGAGCTGGGTTTTGCCTTCAAGCTTCTGTTTTTTCAGCTGCTTCAAGGTCTGTTCTTCAGTAGGGGTGCGGAAGGGTTTGCCTTCAAGCTTTTCTACCTGTTTTTCATAGAGCACGTGATCTTCCCAAAGGGATTTCAGCTCCGGATCAGTAGCCGCATACTTGGTTAGTAGTTCTAGTTCATGCTGATCCATAAGAAATCTCCATTGTTAGATGTTCGAACGCGGAAGTCCGCGAGGAAGCCGGAATTATTGGATGGCATGCGCGTACTGGGCAAGAGAGGCAACCACAATGCGGTTGAAAAGCTCGATGCTCAGCAGCACCACCACCGGGGAAAAGTCCATGCCGGTGGTGTAGGTAAACGGCAACCACTTGCGCACACGGTAAAACACGGGTTCCGTGAGAGCGCGCAGGGTGCGCACTATGGGATTATATGGGTCGGGACGCACCCAGGTAAGCACGGCCGCGATGATGACGATCCAGAAATACAGGTTCAGCAGTGAACCGAGAATCATGGCAACGGCGCTCATGGTATTGGCCAGAACAATCATGCGCCCTCCAGAATGGCGGTCTTTGGGTCAAAAAATACGCTCAGGGGAACCCGGCGGGGCCTGGTTTTACAGCTTGGCATTCTGGGGCGGCAATATCCGGTTCAGCGCGGTGTGCAGGCCCGCATAATCCGTAACCGTTATCTGCCCCCGGAGAGGCCCGCCGTTAAACGCCGCAAATACTACGCCCGCCCCCCGGGCCGCTTCCTTGTCATGTTCGCTGTCGCCCACAAAAAGCACTGTTTCAGGCTGAACGCCCCAGGCGGAGCAGATGCGCCGCGTGCCTTCGGGAGACGGCTTGGGCGCTGCCGTGTCGGCCGCAACCACAGGGTTAAAATAGGTGGGCAGGCCGAAAATGTCCAGAACCGTTTGTATTCCCTCAAACCTGCGGTTGGTATGCACGGCCATGCGCACCCGGCGGTCACGAAGATCGTCAATAAAGTCGGTAAACCCCGGCTGCAGGCGCAGCATGGGCAGTATGTCGCGGCGATAGTTGACGACTTCGCGTGTGACGTATTCTATCTGGTCGTGGAGGTGCGGCGGCACAATGTACAGCAAAGACTGCACGGCAGTGGCCATAAAGCAGTATTCTTCCTGCTCCGGCGTCATGGGCGCAAGGTTGAAGTATTCAAGAACGCGGTTGTAGAAAATATTGTTGGACTCGCGAGAATCTATCATCACGCCGTCGCAATCAAAGATGACTCCTGCAAGACCGTGGGGAAAAAGCGTGCTCATGATGCGGGCCTCCATACGAGCCACAGGCGCTCGACATCCAGAGGCGGAGAGCCGGTGGGCTGTGTGCGGCCGAGAATGCGCCAGGCCGGGGCATGCGCCTGAAGC
>NZ_JBAIYW010000390.1:0-2194 GCF_036763055.1 Desulfovibrio sp. 1214_IL3152
AAGCCCGCGCACGCCGTATCAAAACAGCGGTGGAAACCTGCGGCATGGCGTCTGCCGCGACCGTGCGCGAGGCCGCGCCCCACCTGAGCTACGTGCTTTACGATATCAAGCATATGGACAGCGCGGTTCATGAGGCCCGGACCGGCCAGCCCAATGCGCGCATCCTTGAAAATTTCCGCATTCTGGCAGAAGAATTTCCGGACTTGCCCATACTGGCCCGCACGCCCGTGATTCCCGGCTTCAATGACACTGCGGAGGCCATCGCGGCCATAGCCCGCTTTATCAAGCCCTATGGGCGTGTCAATTATGAACTTTTGCCCTATCATCGCCTGGGAACCCAGAAATACCATTTTTTGGGCCGGGAGGTTCCCATGGGCGAAGTGAGCCTGGACAAGGCGGTTATGGGCGGGCTGCAGAAGGCTGCTCTGGACATTTTGGGGGAGCGGGTGCAAATTCCCCGCTGATTCCCCAGCATTTTACCGGATTGAAATATGGCCGACCACTCTCAGGAACTGCTTTCAAAGCATGTGGAGCGCATCCTTGACGCCTTGCCTGAAGGTGTCTTTATCAGCGATGCCTCGGGAACCAGCCTGCGCGTTAACCGCATGTACGAGCAGTTGACCGGCCTCACCCAGGAGCAGGTGCAGGGCAAGAACGTGCGATGTCTGGTGGAAGAGGGGGTTTTTGACCATATCCTCAACCCGCAGATAGTGCGCACCGGCAGGCCCGCCACCCATGTACAGCAGCTCAAAAACGGCAAAAAGCTGGTGCTGACGGGTTTTCCTGTTTTTGACACGCGCGGTGACCTCTGTCTTGTGGTCACCTTTGCGCGCGACATAACCCTGCTGGCCCAGTTGCAGGATCAGGTGGCCGGGCAGTGCAGGCTTATTGACCAGATCAATGACCAGTTGGCGTACATAGCAAGCGAGGGCAGCAAGGCGCGTGAACCCATTTATGCCAGCCCCGCAATGGGTGAGGTGGTTTCGCTGCTGCGGCGTTTTGCCGCCACAGACGCCACTGTGCTGATTCTGGGTGAAACGGGCGCGGGCAAGGACGTTTTCGCCCGTTTTACCCACGGCCTTTCCGAGCGGCGCGATAAGATACTGCTCAAGGTCGACTGCGGCGGCATTTCCGAAACCCTTACGGAATCGGAACTGTTCGGCTACATGCCCGGCGCTTTTACCGGGGCCTCCAGTAAGGGCAAGGCCGGGTATTTTGAGATTGCCGATGGCAGCACCATCTTTTTGGACGAAGTGGGCGAACTGCCCCTGTCCATGCAGACGCGGCTTTTGCGCGTGCTTCAGGACGGCGAAATCATGCGTGTGGGGGCGTCCAGCCCGCGCAAGGTGGATGTGCGCATTATCGCGGCCACCAACCGCAACCTTGCCGAAAGCGTGGAAGCCGGAACCTTTCGTCGTGACCTCTATTACCGCCTCAATGTCGCCACGGTGCGCATTCCGTCCCTGCGGGACAGAAAGGAAGATGTGCCTCTGCTGGCCGAGCATTTTTTGACGCACTATACGGCCAAGTATCATAAAGTCATGGCGTTTATGGATGTTACCCTGGACATGATGGCCGCATATGCCTGGCCCGGCAATGTGCGTGAGTTGCAGAACATGGTTCACAGTCTGGTCATTACGCTCACTGGCCCGCTCATCACCCCGCGCGACCTGCCCGTGCAGGTTACAGGCGTAACGCACGATGCCACGCGGTACTCGGAAGATGTGCTTGGCGCCCGCCGCCCGTTGCGGGAAATCATGGCGGAAATGGAGCGCGATTTTTTGCTCAAGGCCATTGAGGTTCATGGCTCGGTGCAGCGTGTTGCGGAACTTTTTCAGGTTAACCGCAGCACCATTTTCAGGAAGCTGCAAGGCACAAGGCAGACACGATGACCCTTCACGGCGGTGCGCGCGGGATGTTCCGCACGTTTTTGCTCACGGCTGTCTGCATGACATTTTTTGCGGCAAACTCTTTGCTGTGCCGCATGGCGCTCTTCGGCACGGGCATGGACGCCGTCAGCTATACGGTTTTGCGGGCATCCTCGGCAGCCGTTGTTTTGTGGTTGTTCATGGCGCTGCGGGGGCAGCGCGTTTTGCGGCACGGAAACCGGCGCGCCGCCCTGGCCCTTTTTGCGTATATGGCCTGTTTTTCCTGGGCCTATGTCAATTTGCCCGCCGCGGCCGGCGCTCTTATC
>NZ_JBAIYW010000327.1:0-2177 GCF_036763055.1 Desulfovibrio sp. 1214_IL3152
TGGCGCTGGTTCCCCCGGCTATTGAAACCGAGGTCAGCGGCGGCGTGCGGTTGGAAAACCTGCGCGAACTGGCCCTTACGGCCCCCCGCAGGCCGGACTTCATCTCCGTGGGACGGCTTACCCATTCCGCCGTGGCGGCGGACTTCAGCATGACCCTGCTGTCGGCCTGATGCCGCGCGGGGCTGCCACTTTCAGCACAGGGACAAGACAATGCAAGACATCAGTGCCGGTATTCAGGCTATCAAGCGCCAGCTTGGCGACAGGCTCTGCATCATGGGGCATCACTATCAGAACGATGCCGTGGTGCAGCACTGCGACATCACGGGCGACTCGCTGGAGCTGGCCCGCCGCGTACCCCAGGTCAACGCTGACCATATCGTTTTCTGCGGCGTCTATTTTATGGGTGAATCCGCCGCCTTGCTGGCAAAACCGGGTCAGGCGGTCTATCTGCCGAGCATGGACGCGGACTGTCTCATGTCGCGCATGACCCCCGCCCCCCTGGCCCGCAAGGTGCTGGAACAGCTTTACGCCCTGGGCCGCAAGGTCATTCCCCTGGCCTACGTCAACACCGACCTGGCCCTCAAGGCCGTGGTGGGCGCATACGGCGGGGCCGTATGCACGTCCGCCAACGCGGGCATCATGCTGCAATGGGCCATGAAGCAGGGTGACGGCGTGCTGTTTTTGCCCGACATGCATTTGGGCAACAATACGGCAACGGCCCTGGGCATCGCCCCGCACCAAAGGCATGTGCTGCGCATAGGATCAAAGGGGCTGGTGGAACCGGAAACCCAGGCTCTGGACAGAAAACTGCTGCTCTGGCCCGGCTGCTGCGCCATCCATGCCCGTTTTGACCCTGATGATGTGCGCGAAATGCGCGCCGCGCACCCGGGCTGCCGCGTCATTGCCCATCCCGAATGCCGCGAAGACGTCATCGCCGTTTGCGATGGCGCGGGCTCCACATCCTACCTTATCAAAGACGCGGCCCGCGTGGCCGCGGAAGCTCCGGGTTCCACCCTTATCGTGGGAACCGAGAACAATCTTGTCCACCGCCTTGCAGCCCGCCATGCGGGCCAGTGCCGCATCATCCCTCTGGGGCACGCCATTTGCGGCAACATGGCCAAAGTGACGGAAAAAAAGCTCTGGACTGTTCTTGATGCAATTTGCGCCCAAAAAGCCACCCCTCTGGCGATCGAGGAGGAACTCTGCCCCCCCGCCCGTCTCTCGCTAACCCGCATGCTTGAAGTATGCGGCCAATGAGGTTTGTGCTGTGAATGTCAGTCGCCGTCATGTGCCCGTATTAATTATTGGTTCGGGCATTGCCGGATGCACCGCCGCTCTTACGCTGGCCGATGCCGGGCATGAAGTGCTTCTTATCAACGCCGGAAGCCAGTTGCTGGACGGCAATTCCGAGCTGGCCCAGGGGGGCATCATCTACCGTGCCGATCCCGCCAGAAACGGCGGGGCAGAAACCGCCGGAGCACGAAATAACGATGATGCCGTTGCCTTGGAAAAGGACATCCTTGTAGCGGGACACAATTACAACTACCGCAAGGCCGTGCGCTTTCTCTGCCGACAGGGGCCTTCCTGCGTTGACGACATGCTCATCAAGCGCGCCGGGGTTCCCTTTGACCGCAATGAGGACGGCAGTTTCAACCTTACCCGCGAGGGCGGACACTCCACCCCGCGCATCCTGCATTGCCGCGACTATTCGGGCAGGGCCATTATGGAAGGCCTTACGGCCCAGATCATGGCCCATCCGCGCATCACCCGACTGCACCACCGCGCCGCCATTGACCTTCTTACAAGCCGCCACCACGCCAAAACCTCGCAATACCGATACGAGATCAACAACCGCTGCATGGGCGCGTATGTTCTTAACGAGGAAAGCGGCGAACCGGAAACCATCCTCGCAGACTGGACAGTGCTTGCCACAGGCGGCGTGGGGCAGGTTTTTCTGCATTCCACCAATGCTCCAGGCTGCGTGGGTACGGGCGTTTCCATGGCCTTTCGCGCTGGCGTGGATCTGGCAAATCTGGAATTCATGCAGTTTCACCCCACGGCCCTTTATGAAGAGCGCAGCAACCGCCGCTCGCTCATCACCGAGGCCATGCGCGGCGAAGGCGCGCGCCTGCTCAGCCACAAGGGCCAGCCCTTCATGCAGGGCTACGATCCGCGTG
>NZ_JBAIYW010000159.1:0-2174 GCF_036763055.1 Desulfovibrio sp. 1214_IL3152
AAGTTGCTGTGTATGCGCTTGCCGTTCGCGGCGCGCGGGGTATGCGGCGGAAAAACCGCCGGACCGCGCCGGGGCGCGGAGCACACTGTACGGCCTGTTTACTTGGGCTGCAAGACAAATACGCCTTTATCATTGACCGTATAGGTGCGGTAGAATTCGCCCACGCGGTCGCCCTTGGCGTCAAAACCCAGGCTGCCGGAAAGGCCCGGCATGTCCTTGAGATTCTTGAGCCATGCGGCCATGCTCTCGGGCTTGTCGTTGCCTGCGGCCAGCGCGGCTTCAATAACCTTGAAGGCGTCGCCCGCCAGCACGGCCCATACGGAAACAGGCACGGTACTGTATTTGGCCTTAAAGGCTTCAAGAAAAGACCGGGCTTCAGCGGTGTCCATATCCTGCGGCAGGGGCGGGCTGATAAAGAAGTAGCCCTCGGCCGCCTCGTTGCCCGCTATTTTCACCAGGTCCTGATGGTTGGCGGCATCGCCGCCCATCATGGGTACGGCCCAGCCCATTTCCTTTTTCTGGCGCAGCAGCATGCCCGTTTCAGGATAGTAGCCGGTAAAGAACACAAGGTCGGGACCGGCAGCCTTGAGCTTGGTCAGAATAGCCGTGTAATCGCGCTCTCCGGGGGTGAGGGCGTCATAAAAAACTACCTTCACGCCGTCCTTTTTCAGAACGGCCCGGGTTTCTTCGGCCAGGCCCTTGGCGTAAGAAGAGTTGTCATGCAGAATCGCCACGGCCTTGTAGCCGCCCTTGACAACGGCGCCGGCCGCCGCGCGGCCCTGGGCGTCGTCACGCGGGCAGGTGCGGAAAAAGAGCGGCCGGCCCTTCTCCGTCCGGCGCACGCTGGTGGAACCCGTGCCGATCTGCACCAGACCGGCTTCGTCCAGAATATTCTGACTGGCTTCGGTTACGGCCGAGCCGTACGTGCCGATAACAGCCACCACGCCCGCCGAGGCAAGCTTTTGCGCGGCAAGGGCAGCGGTGCGCGGGTCACCGGCATCGTCCTCCACCACAATCCTGATCTGGCGGCCGTTGATGCCGCCCTTGGCATTCACTTCATCAGCCAGCAGGCTGACGATGTTCTTCATGTCCTGACCTTCGGAAGCCCATTTGCCCGTCAGCGGACACATGAGGCCAATCTTGATGTCGCCGGCCAGAGCCGTCATAGGCACCAGCAGGGTAAGGGCCAGCGCCCCAAGCAAACGACCAAGTGCTTTCATAAAAATTCCCCCGTCCGGTATGCGGTGATGATAGTAACAAAATAGCATACCCCAAATTCGTGCAAAGAAAAAGCCCCAGTTTTGCCGCCGGATTTACGACGGCAGGCTACGCCTGCCGAATCGCAAGCCAGCGACGCTTTGCCGCTGCCTCTCCCTGCACCATGAATGTCACATGACGCACACAAGGCCGTAACCTGTCGGCATTCAAATAATTTTGACTACAGTTCATATCGTGCGCCTGTTGCCGCCATTTTAGCGGCATGCCGCAAACCTCGACAGGCAAATAAATTTGTTATAGGGTAATGATCAGACAAACAGGAAAGGCATCGCTCCCCCTGTGTGCGGCGCATGCCGCGGTCATGCATGGCCCATAATTTCCCGGGGCATTCCGTTCGGGCGTTCACACACCCGATTCCGGCGCATGTGCCGCCTTCTGAAATTTTCACGCGTCCGGCTGCGTCCGGTCCACTCTTCCAGCAGTCTTACACCGTCCGCTGCGACCTCGCCTCCCCCATCTCGCCTCACGCAGCGTCATGCCCACGCACCCATATCGCCAGGGAGGACGTATGCGGTTCAGCTTTGACAAGGCTGCCTGCCAGAACACCCGCAGAGCGCTGCGCAAGGAATGGCTGCTCGCCAACGGCCTTGGCGACTATGCGAGCAGCACCATTCTGTGCTGCAATACGCGCAAATATCACGGCCTGCTCACGGTCAACACGCCGTATGGCCGCCATGTGCTGCTCTCTGCCCTTGAAGAATCCCTCGTGGGCGGCGGCAAGGAATTTGCGCTTTCCACACGCCAGCATCCCGACACGCTCTACCCCCACGGCCATGACTATCTGGAAACGTTCCGGCTGGAGCAGTGGCCCAGGTGCTGCTACCGCGTGGGTGACGTGCGCCTGTGCCGCGAAATCCTGCTTGTACCGGGGCAGAGCCGCCTTGCCGTGCGCTGGA
>NZ_JBAIYW010000426.1:0-2164 GCF_036763055.1 Desulfovibrio sp. 1214_IL3152
GCGCCCGCGTCGTCCACATGCGGCGCGGCGGCAAGCTGACGCAATTCCTTGCGGGTGCAAAAGCAGGGATAGGTCAAGCCGGATTGTTCAAGCCGCGTCAGGGCCGTGTCATATATCTTGCCGCGCTGACTTTGCACGTAGGGACCGCAGGGACCGCCCGTATCGGGGCCATGATCCCAGTCAAGGCCGAGCCAGCGAAGGTCTTCCAGCAGAGCTGCGGCATAGTCCGGCCGTGAGCGCTGCGGGTCAATGTCTTCAATGCGCAGCAGTATCTGGCCGCCCTGTGAACGGGCGGCAAGCCAGGCCAGCAGAAAAGCCCAGGCGTTGCCCAGATGGATATATCCAGTGGGACTGGGGGCCAGCCTGCCGCAAGGGAAAGGTGGATGCTGCATGAGCTGTTCAGAAATATGCATGTCGTGCCGGGCAGTTTTTAGGGCGCCGGACGGCAGTTGCGCCGGAACCGGGCCTCACGCCCGCCTGTACTCCGCCCCCGGAGCAGTAGATGCCTCAAACCGCAGCCATGCCTGGAGCAATTTTGCTTTGCAGTGCTTGCGTAAAGGCAGATAAAACCTGCCGGCACCTTGTGGCACCGATTTTCAGGAGAAACCCTGGCAGCGCGGACAAAGTGTTTAGCCGTGAATAACTCCAGCCAGCCAAAGGCATGTGTCGCGCGTCTGTACACCGCAGTTTTTCTGTTTTTCCCGCCAGTGGCGGGCAGCAGATCTGTGTCGTGCCATGAGGCTGTCCACGGATGCCGCGAGAATTCGATATGCCCTGGCTGTTTCAAACCGCTGCCGCTTGCTCCGGCCTGATCAGGAATTGTTGTTTTTGCCTTTGCCCTGATTCTTTTTGTTCCCGGAGTCAGCCTTGGCTGCCGAGGTTTTGGCGGGCGCGGCTTTTTTGGTTTCAGTTTTTTTGGCTGTTGCCCCGGCCTTGTCCTGTGATTTGTTTTGTGTCTTTGCGGACGCGCCGGCAGACGTTTTTGCAGGCGCTTTGGTCGAGGTTTTGGCGGTTTGCGCGGTCTGTTTGGAGTTTTTGCTGTTCCGGCTTTCAGCGGCACGGGCCGAGGAGGCATTCTTCTTGTCGTTGCTGGCGACCTGTATGGTCGTATCCCGCTTTTTCTCGCGCGTATTTGTACGTTTGTTATCGCGCGCGGCGGCGCTGCTCCGGCTTTTTGCCGATTTTTTCTTGTCGCGGGCCAGTTCGCGCACGACCTTTTCTTCAGTAAAGTCGTTGAGGCGGCTTTCGGCCTGAGCCGTCAGGGTTTCGCCGCCTTCGACCTTGACGCGGCGAGCGCTGAGAAACGTGTTGCGAAAGTAGGGGTCGTCCAGCGAATTGATGCGCACCCTGGTGCGTTTGCGCGGGCTGTGGATAAATTTTCCATCGCCCACATAGATGCCTGTGTGGTAACCCCGCCGGGGGTGACGGAAGGCCACGATATCTCCGGCGCGCATATCTTCCACCTTGGTGATGCGCTGTCCGATGACAGACTGCTCGCGCGCAGTGCGGGGCAGCTGCACGCCGACGCTTTTATACGTCCAGCAGACAAAACCCGAACAGTCAAAACCGTCCGGGGTAGTTCCGCCGCGCACATACGGGGTGCCGATGGCTGACCTGGCCTTGCGCAGGAGCTGCTGACCGGCCTCTTGCTGGTTGGAATCAAAAGCCGCTTCATAGGAGCGTCGGAACCGCTCGGCGCGCAGACTGTCGATACTGTCTTCCTGTGAACCTTTCTTGGCGGCGCAACCGAAGGCCAACACGCAGCCCAGCATTAACGCGCACAGTTTCAGACATTTTCCCATCAGCGCTCCACAATGTTATGCCGGCCCAAAGGCGGCGGCAGGTCAGTCGGAAAACGGGGCATACCCCGGAATAAACCTGTCGGGCTTTCGGCCCCGGTTGTCTGTTCCGGCCGTGAGGCCGGGCGTATGGGCCTGCGGTTCAGGCTTTGATATCCAGCAGGGTTCCCAGCATGGCATCGCCGGTGCGCACTGTGGCGGCATTGGCTGTATAGGCATGCTGGGTTGAAATCATGGAAACCATTTCGCGGGCCAGATTGGTGCCGCTGGGGCTTGTGGCCTCAAGCGGCAGGCCCGCAGTTACGTCGTAAACGGCCTGGGCGGCGCTGAAGGCCGTGCCGCCTGTGCCGGGCGAACCGGCCGGA
>NZ_JBAIYW010000305.1:0-2163 GCF_036763055.1 Desulfovibrio sp. 1214_IL3152
TCGGCATACGCGACATGCGGACCGCCGAAGCCTATCTGGAAGCCGGGGTGCACCGGCTTATCATCGGCACCCTGGCCTTGGAGCAGCCCGCCCTTTTTGCGGATATGTGCCGCGCCTTTCCGGGTCGGGTCGGCGTATCCCTCGATGCCGAAGGCGGAAAGCTGAAAAGCCGGGGGTGGGTGGAAGACACGGGCATGACCGTTGATACGGCCCTGCCCCGCCTGCTTGACGGCGGCGCAGCCTTTGTCATCTACACAGACATTGAACGCGACGGCATGCAGTGCGGCGTCAACATAGCCGCGCTGGAGCATCTGGCCCGCCTCTCCACCGTGCCGGTCATTGCCGCCGGGGGCGTAGCCACCCTTGAAGACGTGCAAAAGATCTACCCTCTCACCCTTGAGACCAGCCTTATAGGCGCGGTGAGCGGGCGCGCCCTCTACGAGGGGACCCTTGACCTCAAGGAAGCCAATGCCTGGATAGACTCCCGGCAAAGCTCGTCCCAAAGCGGCTAGCCAGCCTGCGCTGGCAAACCACGCAAAAGCTGCGCGGCCAGGCGATAGCAAGAGTACAACGCAAAGCGCGCCACGGTTCAGGCCGGGCGCGCTTTGGCCGTCTGTGGCGCAGCGGAGTTGGGTCGGACAATTTTGTCCCTGCAAACACCTCTTCGCAAAGATTATGAAGTGTTCCGGCAGCTTCCGCCTGGGCCGCCTGCCCCGCCGTGCGCCCTTGCCAAGCTTCGCTGCAGAACATATACTCTGAGACATGAATCCAGCTTCCTGTCATTGGTCCCGCATATGCAGCCGCCCCTTTTGCGGCTACCCTGAAGAACGTTACTGGCGTTCATTTCTTTAATTCCCCGTCTGCGAAAACTGTTTGATGCATGGCCCCTGCGGGAGGCCAGGGCTTTTTCTGTTTCAAATACCGGGCTGAAACATCAGCCTGACAGCGCAGCGAGGATATAATGCTTGAAACCAAACCCTATCACTGGCTCTGCCTCATGGGGGCCATTATTTTCGAAGTGGCCGGGACCACAGTCATGAAGATGGCTCAGGGATGGGGCTTTGCCCATGCAGCCATGCTCGGCCTTGTGCTTATGTGGCTGGCTATCGCGCTTTCGTATTACATGCTGGCAAAAGCCACCACCGGCCTGCCTGTAGGTGTGGCTTTCGCCTTCTGGGAGGGCCTTGGCCTGACCTTCATTACCATATGCAGCGTGCTGCTGCTCGATGAAAGCCTGACCATGACGCGCGCCCTCGGCCTTGTCTGCGTGCTGGCCGGAGCCTTGCTGGTACACCACGGCACAGGCCACGGCAAAAAAGACATTCATCCGGCGGCCCGCCCCACGTCCAGCCTGAAGGCGGGCGACAGCGCGGCCGATGCGGGAGGGAACGCATAATGCAGACCCTTGCCTCTTTTTTCAGCCTTTCTCTTTTGCTGGTGGTGCTGGCGGCGGTGCTGGACGTGCTGGCAAACTTGCTGCTGGCAAAGTCCGGCGGCTTCAGGCGGCGCTGGCTGGGTTTTTTCTCTCTGCTGCTGGTGGGCCTTGCTTTTTATTGTCTGTCCCTGGCCGTACGGCATATGGATCTGGCCGTGGCCTATGCCATGTGGGGCAGCTTCGGCATTCTGGGCACATCGCTGGGCGGCTGGCTGTTTTTCAGCCAGAAGCTGCGGCCCTGCGCCTTTGCGGGCATGGCCCTGCTCATGACGGGCATGGCCCTTTTGCATTTGAGCTAACCACGGTCTGCACACAAAGCACATCTGCCATGTGCGGCAGACCGCCAAAAGAAACGCGCACAACGGCTCAGCCCCGACCTGCGCACTTGAAGAAGAGGGGCCACAGCGTGAACCGCCCGAGCGGTCGCGCAAGCCCCGGAGGCGAGCATGAAAAAAGGATTCTGGGATTATCTTGAAAAATGGCGCGGTCTTTTTCCGCGCCGCAGGGTACTACGCTGGCGCGACGGCTGGCTGCAAAACGGCTATTGCCGTGACTGCCGCTATTGCTGCGGGCCACAGGATTCCAATGAGCCTTTCCCCATGCCCCTGCTGCCCCGGCAGTTGCACGCGAGTATGGAAAAAGACTTTTACATGCTTGACGACCACACCGCCTATATGGATGGGCGCGGCTGCAAGGCCTGTACGCCTCACGGGTGCGGGCTGCCGCGC
>NZ_JBAIYW010000604.1:0-2158 GCF_036763055.1 Desulfovibrio sp. 1214_IL3152
AACCTCGCGGCAGCCAGGGGCGTCGGTCACCACTGCGGCGCGTCCCATGCTCATGCCTTCCATGATGGATGTGGGCGTGCCTTCACGCCAGGAGGGCAGCACCATCACATGCGCGGCGCTCACATAGGGGCGCACATCGCGCGTTTCGCCAAGGTATTCGATGCAGCCCTCAGCCTGCCATTGCCGCACGGTTTCAAGGCTTACGCTGCCAAGCCCCTGTTCGGCCGGGCCGAGCAGCAGAAAACGCGCTTTGGGGTGCGCCGCCTTGAGTATGCGGGCCGCCTGGGCGTATTCCTCAAGCCCTTTGGCTTCAAGCAGACGGGCTATCAGCAGAAAAACCGGCGGACCCTCAAGACTGCCGTCGGCCGCCAGCCCTGGCAGCGGGGCAGGGGCAAAACGGCTTGTGTCCACACCTGTTCCGCGCGCCTTGAGTATGCGCGCGCGCGCGCCCAGAATGCCGGACTGCCGGAAAACGGCAATGTCATCATCGTTCTGAAAAAATATGCCTTCTGCTCCGGCCAGGGCTGTGCGATACAGCAGGGCGCTCAGCCTGTTGACGCATTTCTTGAAAAAGCTGTCGGCCTCAAAGGCGTATCCCAGACCCGTGATGGTGGCGTACACGTGCGGCACTCGCGCCACGCGCGCGGCGATGCAGCCGTAAATAACGGGCTTGATGGTGGAGGTAAAGAGAAGGTCTGGTTTTTCGTCCTTGAACAGGCGCAGCAAGGCCCCGGTGGTGCGCAGGTCGCGCAGGGGGTTCAGCCCCTTGCGGTCAAGGGGATAATGCAGCATGCGCGCCCCCTGGGCTGCCAGCGCCGCTTCCGATCCGGGGTCTCCCGGCGGGGCGCAGCAGACAACCTCATGTCCGGCACGGTGCATATGGCGGATCAGCACGCTCCAGAAATTGCTCATGGACCTGGCCTGGTTGCCCAGAACGATGATCTTCATTTGCCTGCGTCTCCCTTTGCGCGTCGTGCTGTTCCGCTGTTGTGGCGGTTTGCGGACGCATGCGCCAAGGTATAGCACCTGGCAGGATAAGTGAAAAGGGGGACGCTGCCCTCCAATTTCGGTTCGCGGCCCTTGCGACCCAGGGGCAGCGGCCTGCCCGGCTTTACAGACACGCCCCGGCAGCGTAGGATTATGGCCGTCCGAAAGCGTCTGCCGGCTCTTGCGGCCGCGGCGCGCGGGCAAAAAAATCAATGCAAAAACAGGACGCAAACATGAGCGCGTATTCCCAACTGTGTGCCACTATGCAGGCTTCTCCCTCCCGCTGGCTGATTACCGGGGTGGCGGGTTTTATCGGTTCCAACCTGCTTGAACGCCTTCTGGGTCTGGGCCAGACCGTTGTGGGGCTGGACAACTTCTTGACCGGGTATCAGAAAAATCTTGATATGGTACGTGATATCGTGGGGCCGGAAGCCTGGAGCCGCTTTACCTTCATCGAAGGCGATATCCGCGATGTGGATACCTGCCGCAAGGCCTGTGAAGGCGTGCAGCATGTGCTGCACGAAGCCGCGCTCGGTTCTGTGCCGCGCTCTATTGACGATCCCTTGCTGTCCAACAGCTGCAATATCACGGGTTTTCTGCATATGCTGGTGGCTGCGCGCGATGCCGGGGCCAAAAGCTTCGTGTATGCCGCGTCTTCTTCCACCTACGGCGACGCGCCCGAGCTGCCCAAGGTGGAAGACAAGATCGGCCGCCCCCTGTCGCCCTATGCGGTTACAAAGTATGTGGACGAACTGTACGCCGATGTTTTCACCCGCTGTTACGGCTTTTCCAGCGTCGGGCTGCGCTATTTCAACGTGTTCGGCCAGCGCCAGGACCCGTACGGGGCCTACGCGGCGGTTATTCCCCAGTGGTTTGCCAGCCTCATCAAGGGCGAGACCGTCTATGTGAACGGCGATGGCGAAACCAGCCGCGACTTCTGCTATATCGACAACGTGGTGGAAGCCAACCTGCTGGCGAGCTTTGCCCAGGGCGAGGCTGCCGATACCGTTTACAACGTGGCCTTTGGGCAGCGCACGACCCTTAACGAGCTTTTTACCCTTATCCGCGAAGAAGTGGCGCGCCACAAGCCCGAAGCCGCCAATGCCGTTGTTGAACACCGCGATTTCCGCGCGGGCGACGTGCGCCACAGTCTGGCTGACATCAGCCGCGC
>NZ_JBAIYW010000107.1:0-2154 GCF_036763055.1 Desulfovibrio sp. 1214_IL3152
TCGGCAGGGGGCGAAGATCCCGCCGTGTTCCTGCGGCGGCAGCTTGTGGAAACGGGCCGCGCCGGACATCCCGTCTGGGCGGGCATGCCCGGCGTATTCGCCGATGCCCTGCGCCTGCATCTGAATTTTTTTCTCCAGCGCATGCCTCCGGATTTTGACCCTTACCGTGCCTGCTTCGGCAATCTTGTGCTGGCAGGCGGATACCTGCACCATAAACGTGATTTCGGGCCGGTGCTGGCCTTTTTCAGCCGTCTGCTGCAGACGCGGGGCGTGGTGCGCCCTATTGTGAACGAAAGTCTGCATCTGGCGGCTGAACTGGATGACGGCTCGCTGCTTGTGGGGCAGCACAGGTTCAGAAATCTTCCCCGGCCCGTAAAACGGCTTTTTCTTACGGTACATGAGCCGGAACGGCTCGACACCAGGGAATACCCCCGGCTTGCCGCCACTGCCTGCCGCCCGCCGCTGGCTCCGGCTTCCAGCGTATATCTGGGTTCGGCAGGGGCCATATGCTACCCTATGGGCAGCTTTTATACCAGCGGGCTTGCGAATCTTCTGCCGCAGGGCGGGGGGCGCACTGTGGCTGATGCCCATTGCCCCAAGGTTTTCATCCCCAATTCCGGCGGTGCTGCCGAACTGTTCGGCCTTGGTGTTGCGGGGCAGGCAGCCATGATTCTGCGCCACCTGCGCGAAGACGCGCCCGATGCGTCCACCGGGCGGCTTCTCCATTATGTGCTGGCGGATTCGCGTAACGGCCGTTATGAGGGCGGGCTTGGCTCCGAAACCCGGCGCGCCGTGGAAGATATGGGCCTGCGCCTGATTGACCGCCCCCTGGTATACGAAAACGATCCGCAGCACCATGATCCGGAACTGACGGCGCGCGCCTTGCTGGAGCTTTTGCCCGGCAACCCTGTGGAGATATGAGTGAAGCCCGTGCGCAAAAAATTTTGCGGGAACCGGCAGGGTGACAGGAAGCAGAACAGGCCCTTGCGGAGTGGTACGCCCCGGGACGCCAGCCGGGGAACTGCTGCCGGTCGTGAGCAGCCGATGCAGGCCGCCAGAAAGAGCGTACCCGCTACCCGCACCGCGCAGGCTTCTGATGCGGGAATTTTTGGCGCGGCCACCGGCACAACAGCGGAGGTAACGGCGGCCCCCAACGCGTGCGGCCCTTCTGCCGCAGCCGTTTCAGCAACTCCTGGTGTACATGCTACAGGTGATGCAAATTTTACGTCAGCCTTTGGTGAAGCCTGCACCTCTTCCGGTGCTTCTTCCGGAGTAAGCCCCGCAAGCAGCGCGAGCCCTGCTGTTTCCACTGGCAGCCCTGCGGACGCGCCCGTACAGGAACTTTGCGTTGATGAACGCCAGGCGGGGCTGAGGCTTGATCATGCCCTTGAATGTCTTTTGCCGCATATGGGCTTGCGCGGGCGCAAGCGCTGTATTGAAAATGGCGGCGTGTCCGTAAACGGTCGTGCCGCAAGCGCTTCACGTCGCATGCGTCTGGGGGATGTGGTGCGCCTGCACCCTGCGGCAGTGCGAGAAAGTCCGGTGGTTTTATGTGACGGATTTTCCGGAACGCTTTCTTCTTCTTCTTCTTCTTCTTCTTCTTCTTTTTCTTCGCCGTCGTCTTTGGCAGATGCTGAGGCGTCGTCGTCCTCGTCTCTATCGTCGCCCCCACCTTCTTCCGGCGTCCTCACAGCCAGCGGGCTGCGCATGCTCGGCAGGCAGGGCGAATACTGCTTTTTCAGCAAACCCGCGCAGATGCACAGTGCGGCGCTGGCGGGTGTTGCCGGTGTGAGCGTGGAGGCTCTGATGCCCGCCCTTGTTACGCAATGGGCAAAAGAGCAGGGCAGGGGCAGTACGGACTTCGACCCTGCAAAGCTTGCGCTGCTCCAGCGTCTGGATTTCGGCACTTCTGGCCTTTTGTGTGCGGCGCTCTCAACTCTTGCTGCGGATGGCTTTCGTGCGGCGGAAGCGGCAGGGCAGTGCGAAAAGCGCTATGTGGCGCTGCTTTCGGGTGAGCTTTCCGGCCCTGTGGTGGCGCGTCAGGAACTGGATGTCAGCGCGAGGCGTAAAAGCCGCCTGCGGTCCGGTTTTGCGCACCACACGCGCTGGACGGAATTTTGGCCCCTGCATGTCTGGAAGGCGGCTGACCCGTCC
>NZ_JBAIYW010000613.1:0-2150 GCF_036763055.1 Desulfovibrio sp. 1214_IL3152
CGGCCTGTTTTAAAATCGCCAAGATTTGACTGTCCGTGAAGCGTGACTTTTTCATTGTAAAATCTCCAGATTGCTTATTCTCGGAAATTCTACTTTGAAATGCTACTTTTTTCTGGGGGGATTACCCTGGCCCAGTGCATCCGAAAATGGAAACCGCAGCAGCAGGCAAAACACGGTGAAAATCTTAAACCAGGTAAAGGAGAAAAAGGCAATGGGCACGAAACCCGAGACAAAGGCCGCTCATCTGGTACGCATGCGGGTATGGGGGATAGCGCTGGCCACAGCGATTCCGCCTCACAAATGGAACAAAAGGGCTCGCCAGCTTGTGCATCGCAAACAGACCTGTCCGCGCCTCCACCTTCCAGTAGAGCCAAGGCGCAACTGACAGCCCTGATGCATGCCGAAGCACAGGAGTTGCCACAAAACCTCGGAGAACTTCTGTTGACAACCCTCACCAGCCATCTGGCGGAATTTACAGCCGAAACGGTTGCAGTCGCTGTTGAAGGTTTTCGGCAGACTGGAGCATTGCCGGAGGCGCAAAAGCTGCAAGCGCTCCAAGCCAGCATTGCCCTCCGCACCAGGCTCCAAGGTTTTCTGCAGGCGCAGACGCAAAAACGGTGCAGCATCGGTCGACGCGGAGCCTTGCATCATGGCTCGCTCCATAGGCTGCAAACGGGCAATCCACGCATCTTTCGCAAGGAGGCGGAGCAGCGGGGCCTCAATACCGCCGTACACATTCTGCTTGATGTCAGCGGCAGCATGAGCGGCGCACCCATCGCCTTGGCAAGGCAGGCCTGCTTTGCTGTAACAAAAGCACTGGAAAATATCAGGGGCGTAAACCCTGCCGTCACGGCCTTTCCCGCGACGGCCTCCACAAATTCCGTATTCCCTATCATGCGACATGGTCAAAAGATGCCGGACAGTTTTGACATAAATGCATCGGGCGGCACCCCTCTGGCTGCGGCCTTGTGGTGGGTCATGCAGACCATGCTGTTCCTCAAGGAGCAGCGAAAAATAATTCTGATTATCACTGACGGTGTACCTGACAGCACTCACGCAGCACGACAGGCCTTGAACATAGCTCAAAAGTTTGGCTTTGAGGTTTATGGCCTGGGCATCCGCGATGAGCATATATCCCATCTGCTGCCACAGACCAGCATGGTCATCAACGACCTGCCCGATTTGGCGCCCGCCATGTTTAGTGTACTTCAGGATGCGCTTCTGCAGGGAGGCGCGTCATGATGGTGTCACCGGACTTTTGTCACTGGAATCTGTACCGGACGCTCCGTGCGATTCTCACACACAAACGGCAGCGCATCCCGCGCTGCTGATACCCAAGGAGGATATATGAACCCGTTGGCGTGGATACCTGTGGCCATTGCTGTGTTGCAGGTCATCAAAGAAAACTGGGACGACTAACCATGAACAGGCACACAGGGGTGGGGTCAGACCCGCCCTCTGCGTTTGCCCAACAGAAAAGGAGAAAAGCATGAGCAAGACGTGGACATTTATTGGTGGTGTGGTGGCTGGCATCGTCGGGGTATTGGTAGTGTCCAGAATTTTTCGCACATTTTGTAGCTGCCATGTGGTGTCAGGTCTGGCGCTGTCTTGAAGCTGGCGCGTGCTTTGCGAGCGGGACGCTAAGTGGCGATCCCGCGCTGCAATGCCCGTGACGGCATGGGGCTATGCCGATACTTCTTGATTCATATTCATATACCGCTGTGTACCCCATTTTTGACTTGCCATGTAGCGCAGGCGGGCTGCCACCAGCATCAAGGCGGCGTGTCCATCTGGAAAACTGCCCACAACACGGGTTCGGCGACGAATTTCACGGTTCAGGCGTTCAAGCGGGTTGTTGGTTCGGATATGCCGCCAGTGCGCCATAGGAAAATTATAATAAGAAAGCGTCTCATCACAGCCAGATTCCAGTGTTCTGGCTGCTTTTTCAAGATGCTGCGCCCGGAGCTTTTGGGCCACATCTACCATTTTGCGGCGCGCAGCTTCTTTGTCCTCCTGAGCATGGATCGCTTTGAGCATCAGAGCAACCTCTTTGGCCTTACCGCGCGGAACCGCATGCAGCACGTTGCGATAAAAGTGCACAACGCACCGTTGCCACTTGGCATTGGGGTAAAATTCTCCAAGCGCCTCCA
>NZ_JBAIYW010000634.1:0-2138 GCF_036763055.1 Desulfovibrio sp. 1214_IL3152
TCCCGCGCTGCGGCGCTGCTTTTGTCCAGCTGCCAGCGGGTCAGGCCGTTGAGCACGCAGCGTCGGCCGTCTTTTGTAACGGCATAAAGATGCTCAAGGGTCTGGGCCATGTCGCTTCTGGCCGTCTTTCCGGCCGAGGGACAGGCATTGGCCCAGATGGGCAGGCCCCATTGCCGCGCCGCCTGGCGGATATACTTTTTCTCCACCAGCATGAGCGGACGGATAAGCCGCAGTTTGCCGTCAAAAAAAGGCTCGTTCATGCTCATGCCGTCCACGCGCCCGTTGCGGCAGATGTTCATGAAAAACGTTTCCACCAGATCTTCGGCATTATGGCCCAGGGCAAGATGGGTAAGCCCGTACTGCGAACAAAGCTCAAACAGCCTTTTACGGCGCAGCCAGGCGCAGCGGAAACAGGCCGAGCGGCGCAGGTTTTTTTCTGAGTGGGCGTCAGGCCCGTGGCTTGTGACCTCAAGGTGGGCGGGAATGCCGTGCTCCGCCAGCCAGGGCAAAAGTGCCGCGTGGCTTTGGGCGTCAAAACCGGGGTTGAGGTGCAGAGCCATGATTTCAAAGCGAAAAGGTACGATTCCCTGACGTATTTTAAGCGTTTTCAGCAGCACAAAGCTGTCCACTCCGCCGGACGCCGCCACCCCCACCCGGCAGCCGGGCCAGAGCATGCCTGCCATCTGCATGGCCTTGCCCGCGCTTTTCACGCAGACTTCCTGCGCGAAAGACCGTTTTTCTCTGCTCATGACTGGCAATCTCCTTAAGAATGGTCTATGCTGTCCGACGCCTTTCCCGGCTCTTGACAGGTACAGAGGCGGCCTATATCATATCTTATTTCAGCAGGCAAAGCCTGCACTCAGGCGTATCCCGCGCCCGACCCCCTTTACAAACGGTCGGGCGGTATTATTTCAAAAAACGAACTGCGGCGAAGTCTTTCGCCACAGATTGGCGGCCCCCGGCCGCCCACACTACGGAGGCAGCATGGCCCGTATTACTGTTGAAGATTGCCAGGAGCGCGTGGACAACCGCTTTCTGCTGGTGCAGATGGCTATCAAGCGTGTGCATCAGTACCGCGAAGGTTACGAACCCCTTGTGGAATCGCGCAACAAGGAAGTGGTCACCGCCCTGCGTGAAATAGCCGCGGGCAAAGTGCTGCCCGATGACGATGCGCTTTACACGCCGCTTGACGGGCAGGCCCCCACGGCTGAAGAAAACTAGAGCAGTTTACGAATGAAATGAGTCAACTGCTCTGCAAGGATTTTCCTGAAAATCCTTGCCACGAAATGCGAGCAGGCAGGCTTTTGCCTGCCGTAAGCGAGCATTTCAAGTGTTAAATGCTCTAAAAAACCTGCCTGACTCCCCTGCCGCAAGGCAGGCTGCGAAAAACATAACAATGCGGCCCACGCGGCTCATAAAGCGCGGAAAACCGTTTTTTATCCGCAGCCGGACAAAAAGCATCGGCCTTACGGCATCCGGCCCAAAGCGGGCCGGGATAAAAGGCGCTTAGATTCCCGCGCGGCGGTTGCCATAAGGCGGCCGCCGCGCCTGCGAATACAACCTTTAACCCAGGCGCACAAGCACGCAGCCACCGGAACCCATGATGGAGCTTGATTACTACGAGGTGCTGGGCGTCAGCCGCAGCGCCGGTGATGATGAGATTAAGAAGGCATACCGCAAGCTTGCCCTCAAGTACCACCCGGACCACAACCCGGGCGATCACGAGGCCGAACAAAAATTCAAGCAGGCGGCAGAAGCCTACGAGATTCTGCGCGATGCGGAAAAACGCGCCCGCTACGACCGCTTCGGCCATGCCGGGGTGCAGGGTGGGGCCGGCGGCTTCGGCAGCAACGAAGACATCTTCGCCCACTTCAGCGACATTTTCGGCGACCTGTTTGGGTTTTCCTCTGCCCGTGGGCCTCGGCCCATGGCCGGATCAGACCTGCGCTACAACCTCACCATTACTTTTTCCCAGGCCGCCAATGGTGATGAGATCACCCTTTCCCTGCCCAAGCACGTCACCTGTGGCGACTGCAAAGGCAGCGGCGCAGCCCCGGGCAGCAAGACCGAAACCTGCCGCCACTGCAACGGTTCCGGTCAGGTGCGGCGTTCGCAGGGCTTTTTCCAGATCGCCATGC
>NZ_JBAIYW010000096.1:0-2131 GCF_036763055.1 Desulfovibrio sp. 1214_IL3152
TGTTAGCGCCAGTGATATAAGACGGTAATTCACCATTTGGATTGTCCGCTCCACCCAACATGTTGTTTCCTTAAGGTTCCCACACCAGAAAGGACATCAACATGCTGAGCAGAGAGGACTTTTACATGATAAAGCAAATGCGCCAGCAGGGCGCGTACATTGTCGATATTGCGACTCAGATTGGTTGCTCTGAACGAACGGTCAGACGTTACCTCAAATACCCTGAACCGCCAGCCAGAAAAACCCGCCACAAAATGGTTAAGCTGAAACCGTTTATGGATTACATCGACATGCGCCTGGCAGAGAATGTCTGGAATAGCGAGGTTATCTTCGCGGAGATTAAGGCAATGGGCTATACGGGCGGACGTTCCATGCTGCGTTACTACATCCAGCCCAAACGTAAAATGCGTCCGTCAAAAAGAACAGTTCGCTTCGAAACTCAACCTGGATACCAGCTCCAGCACGACTGGGGCGAAGTTGAGGTGGAGGTTGCCGGGCAACGGTGCAAAGTTAACTTTGCGGTTAATACGCTGGGGTTCTCCCGCCGCTTCCATGTCTTCGCCGCACCAAAACAGGATGCTGAGCATACCTACGAATCACTGGTTCGCGCCTTCCGCTACTTCGGTGGTTGTGTGAAAACGGTGCTGGTTGATAACCAGAAGGCTGCGGTGCTGAAGAATAACAACGGGAAAGTCGTGTTCAACTCCGGATTCCTGTTGCTGGCCGACCACTATAACTTCCTGCCACGGGCATGCCGTCCACGCAGGGCCAGAACAAAAGGTAAGGTTGAGCGGATGGTGAAATACCTCAAGGAGAACTTCTTCGTCCGGTACCGCAGGTTCGACAGCTTCACTCATGTCAATCAACAACTGGAGCAATGGATAGCCGATGTGGCTGACAAACGGGAACTTCGCCAGTTCAAAGAAACACCGGAACAGCGCTTCACGCTGGAGCAGGAACATCTGCGGCCGTTACCGGATACGGACTTCGATACCAGTTACTTCGACATCCGCCATGTGTCCTGGGACAGTTATATCGAGGTTGGCGGTAATCGTTACAGCGTTCCCGAAGCGCTGTGTGGTCAGCCGGTATCGATACGAATATCGCTGGATGACGAGTTGCGGATCTACAGTAATGAGAAACTGGTGGCCTCACATCGCCTCTGTTCGGCATCGTCTGGCTGGCAGACAGTGCCGGAGCATCACGCCCCGCTCTGGCAGCAGGTCAGTCAGGTGGAACATCGGCCACTGAGTGCCTATGAGGAGCTGTTGTGATGCATGAGCTGGAAATCCTGCTGAATCGCCTGAAAATGGAGCATCTGAGTTATCACGTTGAAAGCCTGCTGGAACAGGCAGCTAAAAAAGAGCTGAACTACCGGGAGTTCCTGTGCATGGCGCTACAGCAGGAATGGAACGGCAGGCATCAGCGCGGTATGGAGTCCAGGCTGAAGCAGGCTCGTCTGCCGTGGGTCAAAACGCTGGAGCAGTTCGACTTTACCTTCCAGCCGGGCATCGACCGTAAGGTTGTCCGGGAACTGGCTGGTCTGGCGTTCGTGGAGCGCAGCGAAAACGTGATCCTGCTGGGCCCTCCTGGTGTCGGAAAAACTCATCTGGCCATAGCTCTTGGCGTGAAAGCGGTGGATGCAGGACATCGGGTACTGTTTATGCCACTGGACAGACTGATCGCGACACTGATGAAAGCGAAACAGGAAAACCGGCTGGAGCGTCAGCTACAGCAACTGAGTTATGCCCGGGTGTTGATCCTGGATGAAATAGGCTATCTGCCGATGAACAGAGAGGAAGCCAGCCTGTTCTTCCGGCTACTGAACCGTCGATATGAAAAAGCGAGCATCATACTGACGTCAAACAAAGGGTTCGCAGACTGGGGAGAAATGTTCGGAGATCACGTGCTGGCAACAGCGATACTGGATCGGCTGCTACATCACTCAACCACGCTGAATATCAAAGGAGAGAGTTACCGGTTAAAAGAGAAACGTAAAGCTGGAGTGCTGGCCAAAAACACAACGCCAATCAGTGATGATGAAATGGTGAAAAGCGGACAGCATCAGTAACGAAAGTATTTTAGCGGGCATGAAAATGGCAAATAACGGTTAAAAATCGTGGCGTTGACA
>NZ_JBAIYW010000489.1:0-2127 GCF_036763055.1 Desulfovibrio sp. 1214_IL3152
GCCCATGGCGGCCAGCACCTCGGCATCGTTTATGCCTCTGGCTTCAAGTTGTTCACGCACCATGCGCCGCCGCAGGCGTTTGGGGTCCACCTCGGGGCTGCTTGTGCGTTGCGGCGCTCTCGGGCCTGTGTATCTGGCGTGTTGCATACTGCGGAAGTGAAAACAGATTTTGGGCGTCAAGTCAATGTGCCTTGCGGCTTTAACGGGACGCTATAAAAGTTCCAGACTTTTCCTTGAAAATTGGCTTTCTTTATGCAAGGCTTGACGGAGTTTAATGAGGAGTCTGTAATGCAAAAGAAAAGTATGTTCTCATCGGTATTGGGTATTTTGGTAGTCGTTGCCCTTGGCGTAGGCGGCTATACATTCTTCAAGGACCTTGACGGGCCTGTTATTGACGTTTCTCCCAACACCGGCAGAGTTTCCCCCTCCAGCGTGCTCAAAGTCAGCATGAAAGATCCTTCAGGAATTCGATCTGTTACAGTTGGCGTTCGAAAAAATAACGTGCTTAACGTTATTTTCAACAAACATTTTGATCAATACCTGCCCGAACGCACTGTGGAGGTGCCGCTCAAAGACGCCAATCTGCGTGAAGGAGCCTTTGATCTTGAAGTGCGCGCAACGGACGGCTCCCTGGCCGGATTCGGACAGGGCAATACCCGCACAGTACAGCTCCCCATGCGCCTGGACACGCAGCCCCCGCGCATCTCTGTCAAAACCCTGCCCCCCAACGTACGCCGTGGCGGTGCGGCTGTTGTTCGCTACACGGTTGACGAAGACGTCACCAACAGTGGTGTGCTGGTGGCCGGTTATTTTGTGCCGGGCTACCTGCAGAAAGACGGAAGCTACATCTGCTTTTTCCCTTTTCCCTACACCATGACTGCCAAGGACTATAAGAACAGCGTAGAGATAACAGCCACCGACCTGGCGGGCAACGTCACCAAAAACCGGCTGACTGTCATGGCCTTTGAACGCACCTTTAAAAGCGACAGCCTTGAACTGAGCGACGACTTTTTGCTGAATGTGGAAAACAAGCTGCGCCACCTTGCGCCCAATGCCGCCAACCCGCTGGAGTGCTACCTGTATATCAACAATCAGGTACGCGCCGCCAACGTGGAAGACCTGCGCAACATCAGCAAGGATACGGCCTCTGCCATGCTGTGGAGCGGCGTTTTCCAGCGCATGCCCCGCTCTGCCCCGCGCGCCGGATTTGCAGACCATCGTTTTTACCACTATCAGGGCAAGCTTGTGGGCGAATCCTACCATTTGGGCTTTGACCTTGCCTCTGTGCGCAACGACGACGTGCCTGCCGCCAACAGCGGGCGTGTGATATTCAGCGGTGATCTGGGCATTTACGGCAATATTGTGGTTATTGACCACGGCCTTGGGCTGATGTCCCTTTACTCGCATCTCAACGATTCAATGGTCAGCGCTGGCGATGTGGTGCAAAAAGGCCAGGCCATAGGGCATACGGGAACCACCGGTCTCGCTTTTGGCGACCACCTGCACTTTGGCATCATGGTGGGCGGCGTTGAGGTGACCCCCCTTGAATGGCTTGATCCCAAGTGGATACGCGACAATATCACCAGCCGCCTTGAGGCGTCCGTGGCCCAATAAAAACCGTCATGGCCATGCTTGCGCCGTGCCTTTTGCGTTGGACCCGGTACTCCGGTTCTTGCAAAAGGCACGGCGTTTTTTGTGGCAACCGGGGGCTTGTATTTAACGCCGCTTACAGTATATCTTAGATGTATAGCTGGAAAATATCACGGCTTTTCCATAATCAGGAATTTTCCTTATGAAAGGCTCAATTCGAATACTCCCACTAACACACAGAAATGTGAGGACTTACCTGTGTCTCCACATCCTGCGGCATTTCTTGGTCTGGACATAGGTTCCACCACCGTCAAGCTGGCACTTCTGGACGCCGAGGGAGTGGTTATTGAAACCATGTACCGCCGTCACGGAACCGCTGTCAGAGGCACTTTGTCTGCCCTTCTAGATGAACTGGCACAAAAATATCCCTTACTGCCCGTGCGCTGCGCCATTACCGGTTCGGGCGCGCTGGACCTTGGCGAAGCGCTTGGCCTGCCTTTTGTGCAGGAACTGCTTGCCACGGCGCGCGCCGTTTCT
>NZ_JBAIYW010000621.1:0-2126 GCF_036763055.1 Desulfovibrio sp. 1214_IL3152
GCCGGCCGGGCGGCCCGACGCCGCAAAGCCCGGCACGCACCCGGCACAACGCAAACAAACATACCATGTCAAAGGATAGGAGAAACACATGACCAAAGCTCTTGATCTGAGCCTGGCGAACAAAGTTGCGGATATGGCTCTGGCCGACTTCGGCAAAAAAGAAATGCAGCTTTCCGAACGGGAAGTACCCGGCCTTATGGAGTGCATCAAAAAATACGGCTCCAGCAAGCCCCTCAAGGGACTCAAAATTACCGGCTCGCTGCACATGACCATCCAGACGGCCATGCTCATTCAGACCCTGCATGCCCTGGGCGCCGACCTGCGCTGGGCTTCATGCAATATTTTTTCCACGCAGGACCACGCCGCCGCCGCCATTGCCGACCTGGGCATGGCCAAGGTTTTTGCCTGGAAGGGCGAAACCCTTGAAGACTACTGGTGGTGCACTGAAATGGCCCTCACCTGGCCCGACGGCTCCGGTCCCGACCTCATTGTGGACGACGGCGGCGACGCCACCCTGCTCATCCACAAGGGAGTGGAAGCTGAAAACAATCCTTCCGTCCTTGACGAAAAAACCGACAACAAGGAACTCCAGTGCATCCTTGACCGCCTCAAGCTGCGCCTCAAAGAAGACCCGCAGCACTGGCACAAGGTTGCCGCAGGCATGAAGGGCGTGTCGGAAGAAACCACCACCGGCGTCCACCGCCTCTATCAGCTTGAGGCCGCGGGCAAGCTGCTTTTCCCGGCCATCAACGTCAATGACGCGGTGACCAAATCCAAGTTCGACAACCTGTACGGCTGCCGCGAATCGCTGGCGGACGGCATCAAGCGCGCCACTGACGTCATGATCGCCGGCAAGGTTGTTGTGGTCATCGGCTACGGCGATGTGGGCAAGGGCTGCGCCCAGTCCATGCGCGGCCTCGGCGCGCGCGTTCTGGTGACCGAAATCGATCCCATCTGCGCGCTCCAGGCCGCCATGGAAGGCTACGAAGTCACCACCGTTGAAGACGCCCTGCCCTACGGCGACATTTATGTGACCTGCACGGGCAACTACCACGTCATCAGCGGCAAGCATATGGAAGGCATGAAGGACGAAGCCATCGTGTGCAATATCGGCCACTTCGACAACGAAATCGAAATGACCTATCTGGAAAACACGCCCGGCATCACCCGCCTGAACATCAAGCCGCAGGTGGACAAGTGGACCCTCAAGTCCGGCCGCAGCATCATCGTGCTGGCCGAAGGCCGCCTGGTAAACCTCGGTTGCGCCACCGGGCATGCCAGCTTTGTCATGTCCAACAGCTTTACCAACCAGACTCTGGCCCAGATCAAGCTGGCCACTGAAAAGCTGGAAAACAAGGTCTACACCCTGCCCAAGGAACTGGACGAAGAAGTGGCCCGCCTGCACCTTGGCCGCCTCGGAGCCAAGCTGACCAAGCTTTCCAAGGAACAGGCCGACTATATCGGCGTTGATGTGAACGGCCCCTACAAGTCGGATCACTACCGCTACTAGAGCATTTCATTCGTTAACTGCTTTAGAACATATTCACCTTGCGGGGACGGTCGGCGGCGCAAAACACGCCTCCGTCAGCCACGCAGCCCTGATATGCGCTGCGCAGGGGCGGCTGCTTCATCAGCAGAAAAGTCGACGGCTGAAATGCCTGGAGCATGTTCATCGTGAAGCGCTTGCAGCGGGCGCAACCATGCCGCGCAAGCGGTCAGGTGTAAAAAAACAGCCGTGGTGGAAGCAGTGCTGCCACCACGGCAAACGCACGGGGCGGCCGCCCGCCGCGCCCCTGCACCTTATGGCCGGAGCCTGTCTCCGGCCATTTCTATTTTCCTCACCCCACCCCTCCCCGCCTTTTTCCAGAGCATTTTCGCATTGAGTGCCCCCACTCCCAATGCCGTATCTGCACACAACGGACATTCTTCAGGAATGCATGGCACAGCAGCGCACGCAAACTGCGAGTAAAACCATGCTGTCTTGGAACACGCTTGCGTGTTTTCAATGTTGTCCGGTTAAGCACCCATAGCTAACAGGCTATAACTATAGGTGTTTATAGTTTTTCGTCTTCGCGGATTCAGAAGTTCTTCCAGAGAATCCTTGCCGAACAGATTCAAGCAAATGA
>NZ_JBAIYW010000203.1:0-2120 GCF_036763055.1 Desulfovibrio sp. 1214_IL3152
GACGAGGCGGGCGTTCCCGGCCAGTGGCTCGAATGGCACGGGCACAACGACTTTCACAAGGTGCTCGTCAACGGCGTCACAGCCTGGCTCAACGGCTGCGGCGCGGTCAACAGCACGCTGTTCGGCTTTGGCGAACGCACGGGGAACACTCCCCTTGAAGCCCTGCTTGTGGAGTACATTTCCCTTACGGGCGACGACGCCGCCGCCGACACCACGGTTCTGCACGAAGTGGCGCAGTTTTTTGAAAAAGAGCTGGACTACCGCATCCCCCACAACTACCCCTTTGTGGGACGCGACTTCAACGCCACCAGCGCGGGCGTACACGCCGACGGTCTGGCAAAAAACGAAGAAATATACAATATTTTCGACACAAAGCATCTGCTGGGCCGCTCCGTACCCATCATCATCACCGACAAGACGGGCCGCGCGGGCGTGGCCTACTGGATCAATACCAACCTCAATCTGGAAAAAGAGCGGCACATATCCAAAAAGCATCCTGCCGTGGGCAAGATATATGATGCCATCATGGCTGTTTACGAAGAAACCGGGCGCACCACCAATTTCTCGCATGTGGAAATGGAAGCGCTGGTGCAGCGCTTCATGCCCGAACTCTTTGTCTCCGAATTCGACAACATGAAGCAGCTTGCGGGTGAACTGGCCGCCAACCTGCTTGTACGCCTTGCCCGAGACAGGGACCTGCTGGACTTCGGTGAAAAGGCCCATGCCAAGATATACGCCTTTGAGCGTGAATATCCCTTTATCCAGTATTGCTACCTCACGGACGCCACGGGCAGTCTCAAATGCTCTGCCATCACCGACCCCACGTACAAGGAAACCTACGACGCCCTGCCCATCGGCTATGACTTCTCCGGCCGAGAATGGTTCAAAAAACCCATGCAAAGCGGCGATCTGCATATCATGGACGTGTACCAGTCGCACTTTACCAACAAGCTCATCATCACGGTTTCCTGCGCCGTCACCGATGAAAAAGACAATATTGTCGGCGTGATCGGTGTGGACATTCAGCTTGAGGAACTGCTCAAGCGCGCCCGCTCCCTCAAGCACGAGGTCGGCGGCGAGGACGATGGGGACTAGACCGCTTTCAGCATCAGACCGGGGCCGGGCTTATATGACCCGGCCCTGCTTCATAATTCACAGCTATTACATAAGGACGGGGGAACATGCGCAAGACTGTGTACTGGATCGAAGGCGACGGCATTGGCCCGGAAATCTGGCAGGCCGCCCGCCCGGTCATTGAAGGGGCCATTCGTGCCGCCGGGGACGACCTTGCCCTTGACTGGGTGGAACTGCTGGCTGGCGACAAGGCCGTGAAAGAATGCGGCAACCCCTTGCCCGAAGCCACCCTGGAAGCCCTGCGCCATGCCGGACTTGCCATGAAGGGCCCCTTGGGAACGCCCGTGGGTACAGGCATCCGCAGCCTTAACGTGGCCCTGCGTCAGACCCTGGACCTTTACGCCTGCATCCGTCCTGTGCGCCACTTTGAAGGGCTGGAAACCCCGGTCAAGCATCCCGAGCGCGTCAACATGGTCATCTTTCGTGAAAATACCGAAGACGTGTACGCGGGCGTGGAATTTGCCGCCAATACCCCCGAGGCGCGCAAGCTTGTGGCCTTTTTGCGCGACGAACTGGGCGTGACCAAGGTCAGCGACGAGGCCGCCGTGGGCATCAAACCCATGACGGAAGCCGGCTCCAAACGCCTTGTGCGCCGCGCCCTGCGCTTTGCCCTGGACCAGAAGCAGGAAAGCCTCACCCTTGTGCACAAGGGCAATATCATGAAGTTCACCGAAGGGGCTTTTCGCCAGTGGGGCTATGACGTGGCCGCCCAGGAGTTCGGCGACTGCACCTGCACCGAAAAAGAACCTGTGGCCGGACGGCTTGTGGTCAAAGACCGCATAGCCGACGCCATGTTTCAGGAGGCGCTGCTGCGCCCCGAACAGTATCAGGTGCTGGCAACGCCCAACCTCAACGGCGATTATATCTCCGACGCGCTGGCAGCCCAGGTAGGCGGCCTCGGCCTTGCGCCGGGCGTGAACATGTCCGACACGCTGGCCTTCTACGAAGCCACCCACGGCACGGCCCCCACCATTGCGGGCAAGGAC
>NZ_JBAIYW010000331.1:0-2091 GCF_036763055.1 Desulfovibrio sp. 1214_IL3152
ACGGGTCCGAGCAGGCCGGACAGACCCAAGCAAGACAGAGCTGGCCCGGCCAGAGCCAAACGAGGCAGACAACCCACGGGGCAAGACTGCGAAGATGCACAGCCGCAGACCAAACAGCGTTTCCACACGCTCGGGGCCAAGCGGCAGCAGGCCCCTGCGCACCCTCGGCCCAATAGAGCAGTTAACGAATGAAATGAGTTAACTGCTCTGCAAGGATTTTCTTGAAAATCCTTGCCACGAAATGCGAAAAGGCAGGCTTTTGCCTGCCGTAATCGAGCATTTCAAGTGTTAAATGCTCTAGACGTCAGAGCAATGTTGATCAGACATTGCTCTTTTTTTGTTCGTGTTTTCTGGCCACACTCCGCTTTTTTCATCCGCTGCGCCGGGTATTTTTACCGCGCCTCATAAATATGCCAAGCAATATGCGATATCCTGTTTGCATGCCTCTAACATTTGTCTAGAAAAAAATTGCTGATAACGATTTGAATTACATATCTTTGTCAGTTTGACACCGAAGTTTTTATTACGGTATATTGCCCCATCAAGAAAAGGCATCCCCCAACGAGACGGACTGGTCAGGAGCGCAAGGCGCTTTCGCCGTCACTGGAGAGTCTCCGGGGTCAGGGCCACGGGCGTGGTCCGCCCGGCATCCGCCGGACAGCCTCGAACTGTAACCAAGGAATGATCATGAAGTATTCACGCTGGCCTTCCATGCTGGCGGTTGCGGTCGCATGTATGCTATTGGCCGCCCCCATGAAAGCCGACGCGGCTTCTGCAAGCGCTCCTTCCGCCGAACTCTCTTCAAACGCACCCGCCGCCTCCAAAGCTGCAAAAAAATCAGCTGAAGCGCGCCAGACCAAGTCTGAAAAAAACAAAAAAGCTGCTTCAGGCAGTCAATCAGGCAAAACAGCCAAGTCCAGCAAGGCGTCCAAGAACGCCAAAAGCGGCAAGGCGGCAAAATCTTCCAAAAGCAAGGCCGTTTCCGAGCAAAGCGTTGACAGCCGCGATATATGGCTCAAACGCGCCCAACAGAGCGAAGTGTTCACCGGTAAAGCATCGTGGTACGGCCGTGACTTTCACGGCGGCGCCACTGCCAGCGGTCTGAACTACGACATGTATACCTTCACCGCCGCCCATCGCACTCTGCCTATGGGAACCGTCGTCCGCGTGACCGACCAGGAAAACGGCAAGAGCGTCATGGTTTGCGTGACTGACCGAGGCCCCTTTGTGCGCGGCCGCATCATTGACCTTTCTTTTGCCGCTGCCCAGCAGTTGGACCTTGGCAAGCGCGGCGTAGGCAAGGTGGAACTTGAGGTGGTCAGCGACGAAAGCGGCACCCCCCTTCAGGCCGACCAGGCATATTACGTGCGCTACAATGCCGCTATGGGCGACGAGCGCATCGGCCCCTTCCGCGCTTTTGCGGACGCGGCCGCCATGCACGAGGCACTGCGTCAGGCGCATCCCGAAGCGGAAGTTGTACTGGACCATTCCCGCTAGAGCAGTTTACGAATGAAATGAGTTGACTGCTCTGCAAGGATTTTCAGGAAAATCCTTGCCACGAAATGCAGGCAAGCTTTTGCCTGCCGTAAGTGAGCATTTCAAGTGTTAAAGCTCTAGCTGCCCGCTCCAGTAACGTGACACACGCAAGGCCGATTTTTCGGCACTCTTTTCAGTCGCTCGGCGCGCCTGCATAAAAGCATGCGCCTGCGGCACAGATCAGCACGGCCTTGTCATGGCCGCAATACTTCAGGCCACGGCCCGCGCCACACGGGTTCGCCCAGGTCGCAAGCAATCAGCCCCCGATCCCTGCCGACAAGCACAGGACCGGGGGCTGCTTCACACCCGGCTCGGGCCAGGGCAGTTTGGCGCTGATAGCGTTGATAGATGGATACTCCTGCCATGCCAAGACACGCACAAATCCTTTACCGCCAACACCGGAGCGGCCACTTCGGACAATGGGCTGCGCCCAGTCATTTCCCCCGGCCCGGAGCAGGCTCAACCTGCATCAGCGAATAGCCGTTTTCAGCGGGCATGGCGCGGTAAAAAGCCACGGGGCTATAGCTGGCCCCCATGCGCTCGCGCAGGTCGCGA
>NZ_JBAIYW010000625.1:0-2089 GCF_036763055.1 Desulfovibrio sp. 1214_IL3152
CTTTGCGGCGGCAAGCTGTCCGGTCCCGGCGGCGCGGCGGATGTGCTCGGCGTTCCGCGTTCGACGCTGCAGTACCGCATCCGAAAGCTCGGTATCAGTCAGGTTGAATAGTTCGAACAGACGTGCCCCCTCAAGGTATCTGCCTGTCGTTGAAACATAACTGTTGTTTGCGCGCGTAGTTTTTTTCGGACGGGCAACCGGGTCAGCCTTGCAAGCATGGCGTTGAGGTCTGCTTTCCCATCTTGTCGCGAGACAGGAAAAATGTCCGGGCGGGCTTGTGCTGTGCTGTTTCATGGTCTGTGCGGCAAGCCGCCCGTGTTTTTATACCCTTGCCGAGGCATGCCCGCCCCGGCAGAACCACGGGTTTTTTATGGGTTTGACCTCTGTCTGGTCGCCTGGCGGAGGTGCCGGCCATATCCATCACAGCGCCACATCAAAATCAGCCATGAGCTTTCTTGAGTTTCCGCTGGATTGCGCATATGATGCCGCTCTACGTCAAGAGCAATTATGCAGTCGGAGTTCGCATGCTTGAGTATATTCGCGACAAATCGCAATCCCTGGGCGTCAAACTGGCCTTTGGTCTTATCATTCTTGTCTTTGTTTTCTGGGGCGTTGGCAATTTCAACGACCGCAGTGCGGGTACTCTGGTGGCCGTGGTCAACGGCGATCCCATCTCCATGCGGGAGTTTGAGTCGGCCTACCGCCAGGCAGAGGAAAACCTGCTGCGCAGCAATCCCGGTCTGACCCGTGAGCAGCTGAAGCAGCAGCAACTGGGCCGCCAGATACTGCGCGACCTTATTACCCAGGTGCTGCTGTCCCAGGAAGCCGTGCGCACGGGCGTGAGCATTTCTCCGCTGGAACTGCGGGTGGCCGTCGGCAACATCAAGGGGTTCCAGAATGAGAAGGGGCAGTTCGACCCCGAGGTCTATACCCGCGTGCTGGCTGCCCAACGCATGTCTCCCGCCCAGTTCGAGCACGATATGTCCCGCGACCTGCTGCGGCAGAAAATTTTTGCAATGGTCACGGCTCCTGCCTGGGTAGACCCCGCCGAGTCCCAGAAGCGCTTTGAATTTTTGCGCGAAAAACGCGATGTGGACTATATTTTTATTCCTGCCTCGGATTTTGCCTCTTCCGTCAAAGCTTCTGACGAGGAGGTACGGGCCTATTACGAAAGCCACAAGGCGCAGTTTGCCATTCCTGCCAAGGCCGATGTTTCCTACGTGCTCGTCAGCCCGCAGGACATCGTGAAAGCCAGCGGCATAAGCTCCGCCGCTGCCGAAAAATGGTATGCGGAAAATGCCGCCCGTTTTGAACAGCAGGAAGAAGTGAAGGCCGCCCATATTCTTGTGCCTCTGGCTGAAGACGCCTCCGAGGCTGATGTGAAAAAAGCGCAGGAGCAGGCCGCCGCCATTGAGGCCGAGCTCAAGGCCGGTAAAAGCTTTGCTGCCGTGGCCGATGCGCACAACGGTCCCAATGCCGCCGGTCCCGGCGGCGAACTCGGCTGGCTCAAGCGCGGCACGACCGTAAAGCCCTTCGAGGACGCGGCTTTTGCCCTTGCGCCCGGCAAGGTTTCCGCACCGGTACGCAGCCAGTTCGGCCTGCATATCATCAAGGTTGAGGAAAAAAAGGCCGGGGGTCTGCCTCCCTTCAAGCAGGTGGAGGCCGAGGTTCTTGCGGCCATGGCCCAGGAGCAGGGCGCGGACAAGCTGCATGACGTGGTCGACAGCCTTATTGAAGACAATATTCTGGGCCGCTCCCTGAAGGACAGCGCGGAAAAATATGGCCTTAAATGGGGTGAAACCGGCCTGCTTTCCGCTGCCGAGCTTGAAAAAACGCTGGGTGTCACGGCCCAGGGCGCTGCCACCCTGGTGGCGACCCCGGCGGGCAATCCCGTTGATACGGCCCTTGAAGCCGGAAAAGCCTATGTGGTTGCCCGCGTGATCAAATCCGAGCCTGCGTCCACCGCGCCGTTTGAATCCGTCAAGGATCGCATTATGGCCGGTTTTGTGGAAGAAAAAGCGCTTGGAGCCGCCCTGGAAGCTGCCGCAGCCCTGCGCAAAGACCTGGAAAACGCGCCCGTGGGCGCGGC
>NZ_JBAIYW010000135.1:0-2077 GCF_036763055.1 Desulfovibrio sp. 1214_IL3152
GACCGCGCATTGCGACCGCCCCGCTGCCGCCCCGTTTTTCTTCCGCCTCGCGTTGACGCGAACCTCCTGCTCCGCGTACCATGTGTACATAATCCATGAAAAGACATGGCAAAGACCTTTCAAGGGACAGCATGGCAAAAGACTTTTTACCAGAACGCAGAAGCCTTCTTAAAGGGCTGACATCCGCAGCCGGAGCCGCCGGTCTTGGTCTGGCAGGCATTCAGCCCGCCCGAGGCATGGCCCTGCGCCTGTCCACAGACGCTGTGGACTGCTGCACCATCATTGACGTTGATCGTTGTACCGGCTGCGGCGCGTGTGTAACCGCCTGCCGGGATCGTAATCTTGCCGGACTGCCCATTCCGCGGAAACCCATCCCCCGCCCGGTCCCCTCCTGGAAGCCAATCATCGACTGGTCTGAGCGACAGGACGTCACGAGCCGTCTGACCCCATACAACTGGCTGTACATCCAGTCCTGCACCCTGTCGGGGCGTCGCGAGGGGCATAAGGTGTTTATGCCGCGCCGCTGCCTGCACTGCCTCAATCCCCAGTGTGTGAGCCTGTGTCCGTCAGGCGCTGCTCGTCAAAGTCCACAAGGCGCTGCCTACATTGACGAATCCATGTGTTTGGGCGACGGGTCCTGTCACCGGGCCTGCCCCTGGGGCATCCCGCAGCGTCAGTCTGGCGTGGGGCCTTACCTCAAGATAGCGCCACGCTATATCGGCTACGGCCTTGTATTCAAATGTGATTATTGCCGAAGCCTGCTGGAGGAAGGCCAGACGCCCGCTTGCGTGGCCGCCTGTCCGTCCGGGGCGCAGAGCATCGGCCCCCGCAACAAAATGGTGGTTCGTGCCAAAGAAATGGCGAGCCTGCGACGGGGAGAGCTTTTTGGCCTTACGGAAAACGGTGGAACCAACACCATCTACGTCTCTTCCATTCCTTTCAGAGACATTGAAGCCGCCATGCTGCAGCAGGGGCAGGTAGACATCGGGCAGCCCAGCCTGCGCCCGGCCAGAGCCAGCATGGAAAAAGAAAACAGCCTGCTTGACCTTGTGTTGGCGGCCCCCCTGGCCGGAGCAGCCCTCGCTTCATTGCGCCTGTGGCGCGACCGGCGAAAGGAGCGCAAGCCATGATTCGTCCGCACCGACGACGGGAACTTTTTTCCGGCCTGTTTCGTGTCCTGTGGTCTGCAAGCCTTATGACCGCTGTATTTTCCGGCCTGGCACATTTGCCGTTTGCGGTGCGCTTCGGGCTGGTAGGCTGGGACAACCGGGCCTCCCTGTGGCATTACTATGCGGCTGCGGCCCTGCTTATGCTCAGCACCTATGCCGTCATCATCTGGTGGCGGCAGGGCAGAAAGGACCTGCGCCTCACCGTGGGCGGGTGTCTGCGGGCGTCACTGATCGGCGCCCTTATTCTCAGCGGCCTGACCCTGGTGCTGCACAACCTGCCGGACGTGGCCTTTTTTGGTGAAACCTACGCGATGATCAAGCTCTGCCACCTGACCTGCGCCCTCATTCTTGCACCGGTTCTGCTGATGCAGATAATCCTGCGCCTGACCGGGCGCTCCCCCTGCCTCATATCCCGCGCGGATTCCGCAGCGCAGGGAACGCAAAAATAATAGTGCGTTACCCTCCAAGAGGAAATACTACTGCCCAGCGGACAAGTCTGTCAGAGCAGATTAACTTTGAGAATGTACATTCTCAAAGTTAAAGCCACGCTCACTTCGGCGTTTAACCGCGCAGATAAACTGTGCTTACGCCTCCGTAGCGAACGTCTGCTCACGCAGCCGTCAGAGCAATTTCAAAGTGAAACTGTTCTATTTGCGGAGTTCTCACAGCCCTGACTTTTTCATACAGGGAGAAAGCAAACGATGGCATTGCGCGGCGCGCAGGGAGATCACCCGAACGAAGTGAGGGAAGCTCCCGCAGCAGAGGCCGCGCAGACCTCGCGAAATTACGGAAGCAGGAAGGCCCGGCAGGATTGCCCGGAGTGAGTGCAGATGTGGCCCTGAGGGTTGATGGAATATGGAAAGCCCGGCGGGGGTGCTTCGGGGGGGATGCAAGGGGGGCCGAGAAGG
>NZ_JBAIYW010000037.1:0-2070 GCF_036763055.1 Desulfovibrio sp. 1214_IL3152
CCCCCCATGCTGCCAATGGCCCCCAGCCGCGCCGCAGCAGAGGCCCAGCTTGCCAAGGCGTTGGGCTTTGTGGGCAATGAGCGCCTGCGCACAATCACCACGCCAATGGGCCAGCGCACTATCTGGCGCGACAATCTGGCGCACCTTGTAGCCAAAAAGGCCGATGCGCGAGAACGCTATGCAAATTATATCTTGCCCACACTTGAGCAGCCGCATGAAATCTGGCTCAAAGAACATGCGGACGGCAAGCTGCGTGAGAATTATATTGGATTATTCAGTGAGGGGAAATACGCCCTGCTGGTTGTCGTGCGTATCAACCGCGATGGGTCGCTTTTGTGGAACATGATGCAGCGCACACCTAAAAATATGGACAGTCTGCGCGAGGGGTGGCTTGTACACGGCAAAACAAAAAGCTGATACGAGGTTCCGCCTTGGGAGTATAACGGTACTCCTCAAAGCCCCTAACGGCGGGTGTCGCTCCGTCAAGCACCCGCTTTCGCGCCCGTATCAGCTTTTGCTACAGGGATAATAACTATGCTCAAAATTGAAGTCAATCTGGATTCCGCCGAAGTCGACGTCGCCCTGACGCGGCTTGTCCACGCCATGCAGGATACTACGCCCTTGATGATGGAGCTTGCCCAGGTCATGGGCGAAGCGTCAGACCGCGCCTTTGAAACCGAGACTGACCCCATAACCGGGGCCAGGTGGCCCAGCCTCACCCCAGACTACAAGCGCCAGCGCATAGAGGACGGACACACCGGTCCCATGCTTCAGCGCGATGGGACACTGCGCACCAGCATGCATCAGGTTTACGGCCACCTCTATGCCCGCTATGGCACCAACCTTACGTATGCTGCTATCCAGTGCTTCGGCGGCATCACCCGCGCGCACTGGATACGCGCCCGCAAAGGCAAGGCCCTGGCATGGCGCAAGGGCGGCAAGTCCTATGTACGCCGGGCGGTCTTTCACCCCGGCAGCGAGATACCGCGCCGCCGCTTTCTTGGCGTTGGCCCGCACGACAAACAGGACATGAAAGAGATCATTGCCGACTATGCCCGCAAGGCCCTCCTCGGTAAATAGGCTGCCGCCCGATTTGCGCCCCTGTTTTGCCCCGTCATGGGCCGTTGCCTGTCTTTTGATGTTTGAGAAAATCTAACGCCCTTCTAACGCCCTTCTTTTGCGCGTTGCCACATGGTGGCCCCAGGCAATCCACAAACCGCTGACGCGCGCCAGTCTTTCTTCCGCCTCCGGCCCTGGTACACCAGGGCCATGAACACGCACACCACACAGCACGCACTCATAGTCGCCCTCACAGACGAGGCCACCATGTCCACGGGATATGGCGAAACCACAGGCCGCATACAGGTCTTCCCCGTGGGGTCTTTTGCCGCGCGCGATGGTCGCCCCGGCAATATCACGGGGGTCACGGTTACTGCATGGAGGCTGACGGCGGATGATGCGCAGGCCCTTGTCAATCGTTGGTTCCGGCGAAAGACGCGCACTGTTGTTGACTACGAGCACCAGACCCACTTGAGCGACAAAAACGGCCAACCAGCCCCGGCGGCTGGCTGGATTGAGGGGCTGGAGATAACCGCCGAGGGGCTGTTTGCGACGGTGGAGTGGACAGACCGCGCGCGGGCCGCCATCCGCGCCAAGGAATATCAGTACATCAGCCCCGTGTTTGCCTGGGACAAGACCACAGGCGCAGTGCTCGATCTTGTGAGTGTTGCGCTTACCAACCATCCGGCCCTGGACGGCATGCAGCCAGCCCAGGCCAAAACAATTGAGGAAGGAAATCCCCACATGGAAAAACTGCTCGCAATGCTGCGCAAGCTTCTTGGCTTGCCCGAAACTGCGGATGATGCCGCCTGCACTGCCGCGCTGGCGACACTGCCGCAGGAAAACCTGATTGCCTTGCTCAAAAGCAAGGATGATGCGCTTACCGCCGCGCAAAACGCGATTGCTACCGCCAAGGCCACGCCGCCCGATGCGTCGCAGTACGTCAGTATGGCGACATTCCAGAGCGTGCAGACCGAGGCCGCGCAATTGCGGGCCAAGGTGGCCGAGCTT
>NZ_JBAIYW010000018.1:0-2067 GCF_036763055.1 Desulfovibrio sp. 1214_IL3152
GACCGGAAATGCCGGCGGCGCGCACGCCGTGCGCAGCCAGGGAGGCCACCACGGCCTTGTTTACCTGACCGCACAGCACCATTTCTACCGCTTCCATGGTGGGCTGGTCGGTAACGCGCAGGCCGTTTTCAAAACGGCTTTCAATATTCAGGCGCTGCAGCAGGGCAGAAATCTGCGGCCCGCCGCCATGCACGACGACAAAGCCCATGTGCTGGGCCGCAAGCTGGGCCAGATCTGTAGCAAAAGCCGTACACAGGTCGGGCTTGTCCATGGCGTGTCCGCCATATTTGATGACAACCGTGGTGTTGTTCATGCGTGTTCCTTGTTTGCGGCCGCGCTAGGCATCGCTATGTAATATGTCCGCTGACTGGCAAAATTAACACCCCGTCATGCGGCGCGCAAGCGGAGGCGGTGGCAAATGGGCGACAAAATCAATGCAATTTCGGCTTCATGGCGGTATGTTGCGGAAAACGGGCCGGGGGCTGTCCGGCCTTTCCAGAACGGCATTGTCTTGCGGGCGTAAAAGCGCTAGCCTGCACGCCAGCTTTGGAGGCAGTATATTGTTAGAGGCGCGGCGAATTTTTGACGAAGAGCTTTCCTGGGGACGCGAGGCAATGGCGGCGGCCAGTGTGGGGCTGTGGGCCATTTCATATGACACGCGCACGGAACGGACAGCCATGTTTACCAACGAGGCCATGCGGAGCCTGCTGGGCCTGCCTGACGGGTTGGACCCGGAAGCCTGCGCGGCTTTCTGGCTGCGTCATGTGGACAGCCTCGACATGCCTCTTATCCGGGAAAGGCTGGCGGTGTTCAAGAATGACGCCTCCATGCGCGAAATCCGCTATGCCTACCGCCATCCCCACATGGGTCTGGTGCATATGCGCTGCGGCGGCAAGCGCGTGTCTTCAGCGGACGATCCTGTTTTGCGCATTGTGGGCTTTCAGCAGGATGTCAGTGAACTGCACGCGGCGCACAATGCCCTGCGCGAAAGCCTTTCACGGCTTTCACTGGCCTGCCGTCTGGGCTGGCTCGGCGTATTCGAGCTGGGGCGCAAGAACGGCAAACCGGAATTTTCGTGCAACGAGATTTTTTACGAACAGTTTGGTCTGCATGAAAGTGCGGATGCCGCGGAGCGGCTCGGGGCCGTAGAAAAGTGCATACTGCCCGAAGACCGCCACCGCTGGCGCAATCTCTGCCGTGCCGAGGGCTGGACCCTGGGCTTTCAGGAGCATGTGGAACTGCGCGTGAGCCACCCGTGGCGCGGCCTGTGCTCATTTGCTGTGACGTATGAGGTGGTGGGTACGCAGAACGAACCCCGCATCACCGGCTATGTGCACGATGTGACCAAGCAGCGCCAGCATGAATGCATGCTGCGCGAGGCCAAGGAAAGCGCCGAAGCCGCCAATGCGGCCAAAAGCATCTTTCTTGCCAACATGAGTCACGAAATACGCACGCCCATGAACGGTATCATGGGTATGGCCCACCTGGTGCTCAATACGAACCTCAGCGCGCAGCAGCGGGATTATGTGGAAAAAATCCATTCCACCTGCGAATCTTTGCTGGATATCATCAACGATCTTCTTGATTTTTCCAAAATCGAAGCCAACCATATGGATCTGGAGGCCCTGCCGTTTCAGCCTGTCAATGAAATGGAAGCGGTGCTTGCCTTGCTGCGCCCGCGCACGCAGCACAAGAGCTGTGTGCTTGAAAGCCATATTGACCCTGATATTCCCAAAACGCTTGTGGGTGACGCCCTGCGCCTGCGGCAGATACTGCTGAACCTGGGCGGCAATGCCATCAAGTTTTCAGAGCGCGGCGTGGTGCGCGTGGATTTGCAGCTTTTGCGCCGCGAAGGTAACAGCATTACTCTGGCATGCCTTGTGAGCGACGAAGGCATCGGCATGAGCCAGGAAGAGCAGGAACGTATTTTTACGCCGTTTTCACAGGCGGATACGTCCATTACACGCCGCTTCGGCGGCACCGGCCTGGGGCTTTCCCTGTGCCGCCGGCTGGTGGAGCTGATGGGCGGCCAGATACATGTGCAGAGCGCGCCGGGCAAGGGCAGCG
>NZ_JBAIYW010000534.1:0-2067 GCF_036763055.1 Desulfovibrio sp. 1214_IL3152
CTTAAATAGGAAGTCTTAAATAGCTTTTACTAATATATAATAAATATTAGCAACGTCTGCCATTCTGCCAAGGAGGTGTTATGGACAACATTATCTTAAAAAAATTTCAATCTGCTAAGAATCTTAGCGACTTCGCAGAAATTTTGGGATTCACTCCTCAAAAGTTAAGCTACATTATATATAAGCATGATGGTGGCATAAAGAATCAATATACAGAATTTGAAATCAAAAAGCGTTCAGGAGCATCAAGACGCATTTCTGCCCCAGCATCTGGCCTCAAAGGGGTACAATCAAAGCTGTCTGATGCTCTTCAAGATATATATAAAGCGAAAAAATCCGTTCATGGGTTTGTCCGAGGAAGGACAATTTTAACGGGTGCGATTAGACATTCTAATAAAAGATTTGTTTTTAACATAGATATAAAAGATTTTTTTCCGTCAATCCATTTTGGAAGAGTTCTTGGCCTTTTTTGTGCCAAACCGTATTCTCTTCAAAGAGAAGTTGCAATTCTCGTAGCAAAAATTGCATGTCACAACGACAAACTGCCCCAAGGATCGCCCTGTTCTCCCGTTATTGCCAACATGATATGTGGACATCTGGATTACTTGCTCAGCTCTCTGGCGAAAGAATGTGGGTGCTATTATACTAGATACGCAGATGATTTGACGTTTTCAACAAATAAAAAATCCTTTCCTGAAGAAATTGCAATTTTTTCCAAAGGGAATTGGGAAGCAGGCCCTAAATTAATTGACCTGATAAAAACTCAAGGGTTTATGGTAAATGAAGCAAAAACAACTATGCGGTCGAAATCTGATCGTCAGTTAGTTACAGGCATTGTTGTAAACGACTATCCAAACATTCAGCGCAAACTAATAAAGCAAGTACGCGCTATGCTTCATTGCTGGAGAGTAAATGGGATAGAAGCTGCTCAAGAGAAATACAAGAATCAATTTGACCTTGAGAATAGGGCTGAGCATAAGAAAAAAAACATTAGCTTTTCACAAATAGTACGTGGAAAAATTGAATATATACGCTTTATAAAGAAATATCGTATAGAACTACTAAATGACATTGATAAACAAGAAAAAATTCGAACAAAAATTCCTATTAAAAAAGACAATCAAACAATTCACAAAGATCAGCACTACAAATATCTACAGCAATTCGAATTCCTTTCCATGATGGAGCATAGAATGCCTGTAATTATTGGTGAAGGAGCAACAGATTGGATTCATCTAAAAAAGGCATTCTTTCATCTAAAAACAGCAGGAGAGTTTTCAAACTTAAATTTATTCTTTTATAAGCATAAAAAATATTTAAAAGGTGGCAACGACATACTCAGCAATCTTCCAGAAGAAGCAAAAAATTGTCAAATTGTTTTTAACTTTCCAGTTATATGCATTTATGATTCAGACATTGCAAACATACGCGAGGCGCATCGGAAAAAAGAAGATGGGATCCTATCCCATGGTAACAACATTTTTTCTTTAGTTATCCATAAGCCAAACCATAGAAATAACGATTGCATATCAATTGAACAACTTTACAGCAATGCTGATTTATTACGCAAAGACTCTTCTGGAAGGAGAATTTACTTAAATACAGAGTTCAATCCAGAAACTGGATTTTATAATGAGGATAGAACTGTATTTTATGGAAAGCGCGCGCGGGATGGCAAAGAGCTTAAAAATTGGAAGGCTACATTAAAAGACAATGAAAAAGTCCTTGATAGTGACATTTGCACTATTCAAAGAGGTATATTAAAAAATATAGCACTCTCAAAATTTGATTTTGCTATTAATATAGCTCAAAATAAGCCAGAATTCCGTGATATGGATTATTCAGAGTTCAAATCAATTTTTAAAAAGATAGAAATGATAATTAAGCATCACAATATTTAAGGCGGGTATCCACTAGCAATTCAAACCTGCTGCGAAGCATGATTGGTGAAGGATTCACCAATGAAACAAGTATTCACTCATGACACGCCAGTGCCACAACCGTTCAATAGTCATCGCCGGTACAGCGACAAAAAAACAATCTGCTATTGTGGATACCCAGATCAAA
>NZ_JBAIYW010000572.1:0-2065 GCF_036763055.1 Desulfovibrio sp. 1214_IL3152
CGCGCCCCTGGCTTCTGGCCGGGGGGCTGAGCGCGGAAAATGTGGGGCAGGCCCTGAGCCGGTGTTCGCCCGATGGACTGGATTTCAATTCCGGCGTGGAGGACGCGCCGGGACAGAAAAATGCGCAAAAGCTGGCGGCCGCTCTGGCGGTAGCCGCAAAACAGAAAGGCAATAGGTATTTGTCATGAAGAACAGATATTTTGGTGAGTTCGGCGGCTGCTTTGTACCCGAATTGCTCATGCCGCCGCTGATGGAAGTGGAGGCCGCCATGCGCGACATCTACCCCACGGAAGCGTTCCAGGCTGAACTGGAAGACCTTCTGCGCAATTATGCCGGTCGTGAGACGCCGTTGACCCATTGTCCCACCCTGTCGCGGGAACTGGGTTTTGACCTCTGGCTCAAGCGTGAGGACCTGCTGCATACGGGTGCGCACAAAATCAACAATACCCTGGGGCAGGCCCTGCTTGCCAGATATATGGGCAAGACGGCCCTGGTGGCCGAAACCGGGGCCGGGCAGCACGGTGTTGCCACGGCTGCTTCCGCGGCCCGTCTGGGGCTGGAATGCACCATCTATATGGGGGCGGAAGACGTGGAGCGGCAAGCTCCCAACGTCATGCGCATGAAGCTGCTCGGCGCCACCGTGCACGCGGTGGAAAGCGGCACGCGCACCCTCAAGGACGCCATTAACGAAGCCCTGCGCGCCTGGATAGGCAGCCAGAAAACAACCCATTACTGTTTTGGCACGGCTGCGGGGCCGCATCCTTTTCCGCTGCTGGTGCGCGAACTGCAAAGCGTCATAGGCCGTGAAACGCGCGCCCAGATGATGGAAAAAACCGGCCAGCTTCCTGATGCCATCGTGGCCTGCGTGGGAGGCGGATCCAATGCCATCGGCATGTTTCATCCTTTTCTCGATGATGAAAAGGTGCGCATTGTGGGCGTGGAGGCGGCAGGAACCGGCGAGCCGGGCTGCTTCAATTCCGCGCCGCTCAATCTTGGGGTTCCCGGCGTGCTGCACGGTGCGTACAGCATGCTTTTGCAGAATAATGACGGTCAGGTGGAACCTTCGCACTCCATTTCCGCCGGCCTGGATTATCCGGGCGTTGGCCCCGAGCATTCCTGGTTGCACAAGACGGGTCGCGTCCATTACGGCATGGTCAAAGACGCCAATGCGCTTGCGGCCTTTCAGCGGCTTTGCCGCGCCGAGGGCATTTTGCCCGCCCTGGAATCCTCACACGCACTGGCATGGGTGCTGGACCATCCGCATGAGTTCAAGCCCGGCCAGCAGGTGGTGGTCAACCTTTCGGGCCGAGGCGACAAGGATCTCGGTATTATCAACAAAGCCCTGGGCTTTGCCCGGGAGCAGGACGAGGTGTAGTCATGAACCTGCTTGAAGACAAGATACGCAAGGCCAATGCCGCCGGACGCCCGGCCCTTATTCCCTTTTTGACCGCAGGCTTTCCCGACGGCGCAACATTCTGGCCCACAGTGATGGAACTGGATGAAAACGGGGCCGATGTCATTGAAATAGGCGTGCCGTTTTCCGATCCCGTTGCCGACGGCCCGGTGGTGGAAGAGGCTTCGCGGCGGGCGCTCAGTGACGGGGTAAGCCTGCGTGGCATTCTTACGGAACTTGCCGAGCGCAAGGGCCTTGTCAAAGCCGGGATTGTGCTCATGGGCTATCTGAATCCCTTTTTGCAGTACGGTTACGAAAAACTGGCGCACGATGCGGCCAGAGGCGGCGTGCATGGCTTTATTGTTCCTGACCTGCCGTATGAAGAGTCCGGCCCGCTGCGCAGCGCCCTGAAAAAAGAGGGCATCGCCCTTATCCCGCTGGTGGGGCCAAATACCAGCGCCGAGCGCATGGCTCTGTACGCCGGGGAAGGCGAGGGCTACGTTTATGTGGTTTCGGTCATGGGCATTACCGGGGAAAGGGCGGACGTGGCTCCGCAGGTGGCCGATACCATGCGCCGGGCGCGTTCTGTTTTCCGTCTTCCCCTGGCCTTGGGCTTCGGCCTGCGTGAGCCGGGGCAGATCAAGGAACTGCCGCAGGACGCCAGGCCCGACG
>NZ_JBAIYW010000488.1:0-2061 GCF_036763055.1 Desulfovibrio sp. 1214_IL3152
TATGCGCGCCAGCCTTGGCTGCCGAACCGCAGGCCGGCACAAAAAGCCGGGCGGCCCTCTGCCGGGCCGCCCGTCCATTTCAAGGCAGCGCCTCAGCGGGCGCGCCACTTGCCGATCATTGTGCCGATTCCAGACATTCGCCGCGCTTGTACACTATCATATTGCAGTTTTTGCAAATGGCGGCACCGGGGAAGTTTTCTCCGGTTCGGGTTATGGCCCCTGTTCCATGCTCGTTAATGCGCGTGACAAGGCGTTGCACCAGGGGTTCAAGGTGCGCGCCGGGGACAAAGAAGTTCAACTCGCCGCGCTCCGTCTTGCCGGAGTTATAGCTGCCGCTGCACGCGGTGCATACGTTGGCGGTCTGTTCCAGGTAGGTATACACGTTTCCGGCACAGGCCGAGGAATTCATGGTGATATTGGTGCGCAGCGGGTGCACGTCCATTGCAGCCATATAGTCCACGGCCAGGTGATAGGCCTGCATGTTGTCACAGTAAAAATGCACGGTGTCGGGCGGAAAATACGTGTCCGCGAGGGGTGACACGGCTATGGCCTTCAGCGTGCCTTCGGGCAGGCGCGGCTTGGATTTCACAAAGCGTTCCGCCTGTTCAAGGTCTTTGGCGTATTTTTTGTGACTGAGCACCTCGGCCTGATCAAAACCTTTCCAGCCAAAGGAATACAGCCCGTTGGGGCAACCCAGTTTTTCCTTGCGCACCAGCAGGGTCTGCCCGGTCATGCGCGGACCTATCTCATACTGGCAAAAGGTCAGATTGCGGTCTGAGGTAAAGAATTCCACATTTTCCTTGAATTCTTTCAATTGCCCGTCATCAAAGAAAAATTTGACGGCCACGGGAAAATGGGTGAGGCGAAGCGCGTCCATAAGGATATCGTGCATTTCCGCAAACGAAAGCTTGGTCATGAAAAGCTCCTGAATATGTTCTTTAGAACAATTTCACTTTGAAATTGCTCTGGCGGCTGCGTGAGCAGACGTTCGCTACGGAGGCGTAAGCGCAGTTTATCTGCGCGGTTAAACGCCGAAGTGAGCGTGCCTTAAACTTTGAGAATGTATATTCTCAAAGTTAATCTGCTCTATGAACCGGTATGATCTTTTTGCAGGCGAGGCTGCTTTTGTGGCGGCATTACAGGGCGCAGCCGGGCATGTGCCGGCGCTTTCCGCATGCTCAGACCAGATAGCTGTCATCCATGCTTGCCCGTATGTACTTGCCCGTGGCCGGGTCGATCATTTCAATAAAGCCGCACGGGCATTCGTCCATGCAATGGCGGCAACCCTTGCAGTCCGAGGTGGCAAGAGCGGCGCTGTCGCCCTTGAGACGGCCCTTGAGCGGCATAACGTTTTCACCGCAGACATTCCAGCAGTTGCCGCAGTCAAAACAAAGCCCGCAGCTCATGCAGCGGGCGCATTCTTCAATGATACTGCGTTCATCAAGGGTTGCCACAACCTCCCGCCGCAGATCGGCCATGCGCTCGGCAAGAGGAAGGGCAGCAGTCTCGTTGCGGCTGCTGGCGGCATAGTGGTCGTAATAGATGCTGAATTTATTGGCGATAACGGCTTTTTCCTCCACAGGCAGCGGCGTGCCGCGCAATTTGGCGTCAATGGCCGCTGCCGCCATTCTGCCCTGGTAAATGGAGGTGGTGACAAGGCTCAGACCCAGGGCATCGCCGCCGGAATACACGCCGTCTTTGGCCGTGGCGCCCGTGCTGTCAGCCCGTATCCAACCCCTGCCGGAATCCAGGCTTTCAAAGCCCTGCATGCAGGGAACCTGGCCGATGGCGGCGATTACGGCCGTGGCGGCAAGTTCCGTAAAGTCGTTTTCCACAGGTTCCGGGCGCCTTCTGCCGGAGGCGTCAGGTTCCCCCAGGCGCATGTTCTGGCACTTCATGCCCGTGATCATGTCGCCCTGGCGCAGCAGTTCCGCCGGTGCGGCAAGAAAACGGAACGTCACGCCCTCTTCTTCAGCCTCGACGATTTCGCTTTCTATGGCGGGCATTTCATTGCGCGTACGCCGGTACACCATGACAACCTCGGCCCCCAGGCGGCGGCAA